>JASHTP010000485.1 GCA_030040495.1 Alphaproteobacteria bacterium | reverse complement strand
CTTCCCGGCCAGGCGCGCGGCGACGCCCTCCCCGGGCGAAGGCAGGAAGCGCTTCAGCGCCTGCAGCAGGAAGGCCAGCGCGGCGAGGCCGAGCAGCGCGGCGAGCAGCCAGTGGAACGGCTGGAGCGCGCCGAGCGCGCCGCCCAGCGCCCCGAGCGCGGCGCCGAGGGCCACATAGGTGGTGAGCCGGCCGAGATGGTAGCCCGGCAGCAGCCCGCCGCCCAATCGCCGCAGCACCGGAGCCTCGGGATCGCCGGGGAGTTGCAGCAGCACGAAGGGACCGCACATCGGCCCGCAATGGCCGAAGCCGCCGACCAGCGCCGTGCCGAAGAGCGCCAACGCGATGCCGAAGACCGCCCAGGGATCGCCGGCGCTGCACAGCGCCGCCAGGTTCGGCATGGTGTGGTGGCCGTGCAGGAAGTCCATCGCGCCCTTCAGCGGCTGATCGTCATCGGCTGCGCCGCCGTTTCATTGATCTGGATCACGCGCGCGGGCGGCAGCCGGCCTGCATCGGCGTTGACAGCGGCCGACGATCGTATTGCCATGGCGGCGGAGAGTTCCGGCGCGGGCTCGGGCCCGAGCGGGGGAAGCACAAGCAAGGAGGCTCTGGTGAAGGCTCGAATGACGATCGCGGCCGCGGCCTGCGCCGTGCTGGCGGGCGCCGCCGGCGCGCAAGCCGCCGGCGATGCGGCGGCCGGCCACGCGCTGGCGCGGCAATGGTGCAGCGGCTGCCACGTCGTCGACAATAGCGGCCAGGGGCCGGACACGGCGCCGCCCTTCGCCGCCATCGCCAAGAGCCACGGCAACGATCGCGGCTGGGTCCGCGCCTGGCTCGCGGCGCCGCATCCCTCGATGCCGAGCCTCAATCTGACGCGCCAGCAGACCGACGACGTCATCGCCTATCTCGAAAGCCTGCCGTTGCGCTGACCGGCGGCGCCTCCGGCTCACTGCAGCATGGCCGCAGCATGGGCCGCGACGGCGCGGTCGATCGCTTCGATCAGCACCCCGCCGTCGAACGGCTTCTCCAGCACCAGAAAGGCGCCGGCCGCGCGCGCGCGCCGGTGCAGCATCCCGTCGCCGCGGCCGGTGATCAGGATGGTCGGCGCGGTGGTGCCGCGGCGGGCCAGCGTCTCGACGAGGTCGAGCCCGCTCATCGCCGGCATGTGGATGTCGCAGACGAGGCAATCGGTGGGGCCGGGCATGCCGCCCTGCAGCAGCTCCTTGGCCGACGCGAACTCCCTGACGGCGAGGCCGTGCGTCTCGAGCAGCAGCTTGAGCGAATCGCGCACCGCGGCATCGTCGTCGATCAGGAAGATCGTAGTGTCACACGCCATCATCTTGTCCTTGCGGTGGACGCGAGCGCGCCCACGGAATTTGAGACCTGCAAGACTTAGTTGTAAAAACCGCTGCGCACTATAAGGAGATATCCCTACGCGGCCGCCGGCTGGCGATTGATCCACCTCAATGATCCCAGGCTTTTGGACGGCTTGACTGTTCCAAAGTGCAGCGGCTTGCCGGAGGGTGATGCCATGGAATTCCGCACGATTCTCGCCGCGGTGAGCGGCGGCAAGGCCAGCGCCGGCGTGATCGAGCTGGCCTGCCGGCTGGCGCGGCGCTTCAGCAGCCATCTCGAGGCCTATCACGTCCGCCTCGATCCGCGCGAGCTCGTCGTCGCCATCGCCGACGGTCTCGGCACGCCGCTCAGCGGCGACATCATCGAGAGCGCGACGCGCGATGCCGCCGCGGCGGCGGAGCGCGCGCACCGGATCTTCACCGCGGCGGCGAGCCGGCACGCGCTCCCGCTGCAGAGCGAGCCGCCGCCGCCCGGCGGCGATCCCGGCCTGCTCCACCGCGCCTCGGCCTGCTGGCGCGAGGAGGAAGGCTACGGCGCGGTCAAGGTCGCCGACCGGGCGCGCCTCTTCGATCTCCTGGTGCTCGGCCGCTCCGGCCGCGTCACCGACGAGCCCTACAGCGACGCGATCGAAGAGGCGCTGCTCAGCTCCGGCCGGCCGGTGCTGGTGGCGCCGGTCGAGGCGCCGGCGACGCTGGGCGAGGCGATCGCGCTGGCCTGGAACAATTCGCCGGAATGCGCCAAGGCGGTCGCGGCGTCGCTGCCGCTGCTGCGCCAGGCGCGCGAGGTCTTCGTGCTGTCGGTGGGCGATGTCAGCGGCGACACCCTGGCGAAACACCTCGCCTGGTACGGCGTCCGCGCCGCGGCCGAACAGGTCTTCCCGGTCAAGGGCGTCGGTCCCGGCGAGCTGGTGCTGGCGGCGGCGCGCGATCGCGACTGCGATCTGCTGGTGATGGGCGGCTACGGCCACAGCCCCTGGCGCGAGATGCTGTTCGGCGGCGCGACGCGCCAAGTGGTGGGGACGAGTCTGCTGCCGCTGCTGCTGTCGCACTGACGACCGGCTGCGGTGGCGTCGATGGGCGATGCCGGAATGCTGCCGCCGTCCCGCGACGGCACCACGCGGCGGGTGATTCTGCGCCGCCTGCCGCTCGACACCTACCGCGAGGCCGTCGCCTTCCTGCCTCGCAATTCGACCGCCTGCCGGCCCGACGAGCTGCAGGCGCTCGAGAAGATCGAGCTGGGGATCGGCGAGCGGCGCATCCTGGCGACGCTCAACGTCGTCGATCGCGAAGGCTGGCTCGCGCCCGACGAGGTCGGGCTTTCCGCGCAGGCCTTTGCGCTCCTCGGCCTGCCCGACGGCAGCGCCATCGAGCTCGAGCAGGCGGTGCCGCCGCGCAGCCTCGAAGGCGTCCATGCCAAGATCCGCGGCGTCGAGCTTTCCGCCGCCGCGCTCGATGCCATCGTGCGCGACATCGCCGCGCTGCGCTATTCCAAGATGGAGCTCGCCGCCTTCGTCGTCGCCTGCGCCGGCTTCCTGTCGACGGCGGAGGTGCTGAGCCTCACCCGCGCCATGGCGGCGGTGGGCACGCGGCTCGACTGGGGCGACGAGCTGGTGGTCGACAAGCACAGCATCGGCGGCATCCCCGGCAACCGCACCTCGATGATCATCGTGCCGATCGTCGCCGCGCACGGCCTTGCCATCCCCAAGACCTCGTCCCGCGCCATCACCTCGCCCGCCGGCACCGCCGACACGATGGAAGTGCTGGCCCGCGTCGATCTCGACATCGAGACGATCCGCGCCGTGGTCGAGGCGGAGAAGGGCTGCCTCGTCTGGGGCGGCCATGTGAAGCTGTCGCCGGCCGACGATGTGCTCATCTCGGTCGAGCGCCCGCTCAACATCGACGCGCCCGGCCAGCTCGTCGCCTCGATCCTGTCGAAGAAGCTCGCGGCGGGATCGAAGCGGCTGGTGATCGACATTCCGGTCGGCCCGACCGCCAAGGTGCGCAGCCAGGCGGCCGCGATCGAGCTGCGCAAGCTCTTCGAGTATGTCGGCGGGCAGACCGGCCTGCCGCTCGAGATCGTCCTCACCGACGGCAGCGCGCCCGTCGGCCGCGGCATCGGTCCCGTGCTCGAGGCGCGCGACGTCATGAAGGTGCTGGAGAACGCGCCGGACGCGCCGGCCGACCTGCGCGAGCGCGCGCTG
>JASHTP010000484.1 GCA_030040495.1 Alphaproteobacteria bacterium | reverse complement strand
GTCCCCGCCTGTGCCGCCGTCACGGTCGCGACGAAGCCCACCACGGCGCCCGCAACAGCCGCGCCGATCGACCGCAGAATTATCATGGAGCCTCTCCGTGAACGGCTTGATTTTGAAAGATTATCGGGACTTCGACAGAACTCGCGAATGGCGCCCGTGCCCAGGCTCGAACGCTAACACGGCACAAAGCCGCCCCGCAATCGCGCGGGCATGACGGTGATCCACCACAGAGGCACGGAGGACATGGAAGAGGAAGTTGTGGCGCGCGAGGCGCGCCGGCTCTGCGCTTCTCCGTGACCTCCGTGCCTCCGTGGTGGGTCTGGGTGACCGGCTCGGCAGGCCGAAGCCCTTTCGCGCGCGGCCGGGGCGATGCAAGATGCCTCGCCTGACACGATTCGGACGGCCGCCTCGCAATGCGCAGCAAATCCAAGAAGCCCGACACGCTCCTCACCCATGCCGGCCGCTCGCCGGAGGCCAATTTCGGCGTCGTCAACCCGCCGGTCTATCACGCCTCGACCATCCTGCACCCGACCGTGGCCGCGCTCGAGGCGGCGCAGAAGAACCGTTACAACCAGGTGACCTATGGCCGCTGGGGCACGCCCACCACCTTCGCCTTCGAAGACGCGGTGGCGGCGGTGCAAGGGGGATATCGCGCCATCGCCTTCTGCTCCGGCGCCGCCGCCTGCTACGCCGCCCTCCTCGCCTTTGTCGAACAGGGCGACCATGTGCTGCTCCCCGACTCCGTCTACGGCCCGGTGCGCGGCTTCGCCGGCGGCTTCCTGCGCCGCTTCGGCGTCGAAGCGACCTTCTACGATCCGCTGATCGGCGCCGGCATCGCCGATCTCATGCGCGAGCGGACGCGCATCCTCTATCTCGAAAGCCCGGGCTCGCACACCTTCGAGGTGCAGGACGTGCCGGCGCTGGTGGCCTGCGCCAAGGCGCGCGGCATCGCCACCCTCATCGACAACACCTGGGCGGCGCCGCTCTTCTTCAAGCCGCTGGCGCTCGGCGTCGATGCCGAGATCATTTCCGCCACCAAATACATCGTCGGCCACTCGGACGCGATGATGGGCGTCGTCGTCTGCGGCGAAGCGAGCTTTGCGCGCGTGCGCGAGACGGCGAGCCTGCTCGGCAACCACGCCGCGCCCGACGATTGCTATCTGGCGCTGCGCGGCCTGCGCACCGCCGGCGTGCGCATGCGCGCCCACGAGGCGCAGGCCCTGGCGCTGGCGCGCTGGCTCGCCCAGCGGCCGGAGGTCGAGCGCGTGCTGCATCCGGCGCTGCCGAGCTGTCCCGGCCACGAGTTCTGGCGGCGCGACTTCGCCGGCGCGAGCGGGCTCTTCAGTATCGTGCTGAAGCGCGACATCCCCAAGCCGGCCGTCGACGCCATGCTCGACGGCATGGAGCTGTTCGGCATCGGCGCAAGCTGGGGCGGCTTCGAGAGCCTGATCCTGCCCGGCCATCCCGAGCGGCTGCGGTCGGCGCGGCCGTGGCAGGACGGCGCGGTGGTGCGCCTCCATGCCGGACTCGAGGATCAGGGCGACCTCATCGCCGACCTCGAGCGCGGCTTCGCCCGCCTCAACGCTGCGCGGTAGATGTGAGCGGATCGGGGATGCGCGATACCCCAATTCCCCTCTCCGCCCGCTTGCGGGGAACAACCCGTTCGATCGCTTTGCGATCGAACCCTCCGGGGCCGACCGCAAAGCGGTCGGCCGTGTTGGTGGTGGCGAGCGTCAGCGAGCCAGGTGAGGCGGGTGCTGCAGACGTGTGCGATTGTGCCGCGGAAGCGCACCTCACCCTCGCCATGGCTCTACGAGCCACGGGTCCCCTCCCTCTCCGCGCTTCGCGCGGAGGGGGTTTCTAGCCTTGCTCGCCCTCTCCCCCGTCGAGATCGAAGCGCTCCGCCTCAGCCTGCGCGTCGGCCTCTGGAGCGTCGCCGCCAGCCTGCCGCTTGGCCTCGCCGTTGCCTTCCTGCTGGCGCGCGGCCGCTTCCCCGGCAAGATCCTGGTGGACGGGCTCGTCCATCTGCCGCTGGTGCTGCCGCCGGTGGTGGTGGGCTTTGCGCTGCTGGTGCTGTTCGGCCGCCACGGCCCGCTCGGCGCCTTCCTCTATGAGCGGCTCGGCATCACCCTCGCCTTCACCTGGAAAGGCGCCGCGCTCGCCTCGGCGGTGATGGGCTTTCCGCTGATGGTGCGCGCCATGCGGCTGTCGCTGGAGCTGGTCGACCGCCGTCTCGAGCAGGCGGCGCGCACGCTCGGCGCCGGCCGCATCCGCGTCTTCCTCACCGTGACGCTGCCGCTGATGGGGCCCGGCATCCTGAGCGGCGTCATCCTGGCCTTCGCCCGCAGCATCAGCGAGTTCGGCGCCACCATCACCTTCGTCTCCAACATCCCCGGCGAGACCAGCACCTTGCCGCTGGCGCTTTATGCGCTGACCCAGGTCCCCGGC
Organism: Alphaproteobacteria bacterium; assembly: GCA_030040495.1. Taxonomy (GTDB): domain Bacteria; phylum Pseudomonadota; class Alphaproteobacteria; order ATCC43930; family CGMCC-115725; genus DAHUYF01. Next base: position 1,365 of record JASHTP010000484.1, on the reverse strand, counting down.
ACCGACGTGCCGGCGCTGCGCCTGGCGCTGCTGTCGGTGGCGCTCGCCATGGCGGCGCTGATCGTCTCCGAGGTGATGGCGCGGCGCCTCGCCCGGCGCATCCAGGGCGTGACATGATCGAGATCGAGGTCGAGAAGCAGCTCGGCGCCTTCCATCTCGAGGCGCGCCTCGCGGTGCCCGCCGCGGGCGTCACCGCCTTCTTCGGCCGCTCCGGCGCCGGCAAGACGACGCTCGTCAACATGTTGGCCGGGCTGGTGCGGCCCGACCGCGGCCGCATCGCCGTGGGCGGCGAGCTGCTGTTCTCGAGCGAGCGCGGCATCGACGTTCCGCCGGAGCGCCGCCGCCTCGGCTACGTCTTCCAGGAGGCGCGCCTCTTCCCGCATTATTCGGTGCGCGGCAACCTCACCTACGGCGCCCGCCGCCGGCACCCGACCGTCACCTTCGACGCGGTGGTGGCGCTGCTCGGCCTCGCGCCGCTGCTCCAACGCCGGCCCGGCGACCTTTCCGGCGGCGAACGGCAGCGCGTCGCCATCGGCCGCGCGCTGCTGGCGGCGCCGCGCCTGCTGCTCATGGACGAGCCGCTCGCCTCGCTCGACGCGCCGCGCAAGGCGGAGATCCTGCCCTTCATCGAGCGGCTGCGCGACGAGCTGCGCGTGCCGGTCGTCTATGTCAGCCACGCCATGGAGGAGATCGTGCGCCTCGCCGACACGCTCGTGCTGCTGTCGGAGGGCAAGGTGGCGGCGGTGGGCACGGTCGAGGAGATCACCAGCCGCCTCGATCTCCGCCCGCTCACCGGCCGCTACGAGGCGGGCGCGGTGATCCGTGCCACCGTGGCCGGGCACGACGTGACCTTCGGTCTGAGCGAGCTCGCCTTTCCCGGCGGCAGGCTGCGCGTCTCGCGCCTGTCGCTGCCGCTCGGCACGCCGGTCCGCGTCCGCATCCGCGCGCGCGACGTGGCGCTGGCGACGACGCGGCCGACCGGCATCTCGATCCGCAACATCTTCGCCGCCCGCATCGTCGAGATCGCGCCCGACCGCGGGCCGCTCGTCGATGTCCGGCTCGATATCGGCCGGCCGCAGCAGCCCGTGGCGCTCTGGGCGCGAGTCACCCAGCGCGCGGCGCAGGAGCTGGCGCTGGCGCCGGGCCGCGAGATCTTCGCCTTGCTCAAGACGGTGGCGCTCGATCGCACCAGCCTCGGCCGCTTCGATCCCGCCGCCGCGGCCTTCGGCGAGGACGAGGCGGGGTAGCGCCATCCGAATATTCACGCCAGATCGGGACTCATCGGGAAAAACCCCGGGCTAGAGCGCTTATCCGTAGTGTGATAGCGTAATCGTTTATCGCAATGCAGGGCGACGACGATGCCCG
>JASHTP010000483.1 GCA_030040495.1 Alphaproteobacteria bacterium | reverse complement strand
TCACCACCGGACAGGAATTCTCCTACGACCTCGCCGAGCTCGGTCACTTCTATCGCAGCTACGCGGCGCTGATGGCGCACTGGCGCGAGGTGCTGCCGGCCGAGCGCTTCCTCGAGATCGACTACGAGGCGATCGTCGCCGACTTCGAGGGCGAAGCGCGGCGGCTCGTCGCGTTCTGCGGCCTCGCCTGGGACCCGGCCTGCCTCAGCTTCCACCAGGCGGCGCCGCCGGTGCGCACCGCCAGCATGAACCAGGTGCGCCGGCCGCTCTATGCCAGCAGCGTCGGGCGCTGGCGCACCTTCCGCGACCAGCTCCGCCCGCTGCTCGAGGCGCTCGGCCGGGAGTAGAGACGCTCAGCCCGAGCGGCCGAGCGTCTCCATCAGCTCGGTCCATTCGCGCTTGCTCATGCCGCTTTCCTCCTGCGTCACCGTCTCGCCGGCAAGCAGGCGCCTGACCACGCCGAGCCCGCGCTCGGAGAGGTGCGCGCCGCCGAGGCGGTATTGACGGAAGGCCTCGGCCGTCATCGGCACCCATTTCTCCACCGTGGCGATCATCGCCTCCGCATAAGCGCGGATCTCGTACTGGGCGTGCGCGTCGGCGCGCAGGCTCAGGAAGTTGAGCAGATTGTGCAGGTCCGTCTTCCAGTACCATTGCGTATAGAAGTTGAGCGACAGATTCATGCGCGCGAGCTCGCGCGCCAGGCCCAACCGCCCGGCGTCGAGCACGCGGCCGCCGTCGTCCTCGTTCAGCATCTCGACATAGCCGCGATAGGCGCGCTCGGCGTCGTCGCGCAGCAGCTCGAGCACGCGCCGCGCCTCCTCGCCCGCGAGCACCTCGCCGCGGCCCTGGCGGTTGCGTTTCGACTGGGCGGCGAGCTGCTCGGGCGCCGGGATGTAGAACTCGTTGTCGAGGATCGAGTAGCGCGCCGAGTATTCGTTGACGTTGGCGGTGCGGTGCCGGATCCACTGCCGCGCCACGAAGATCGGCAGCTTCACATGGTACTTGATCTCGCACATCTCGAAGGGCGTGGTGTGGCGGTGGCGCATGAGATAGTGGATGAGCCCGCGATCCTCGCTCACCCGCTTGGTGCCCTTGCCGTAGGAGACGCGCGCCGCCTGCACCACCGCCGCGTCGTCGCCCATATAGTCGATGACGCGGACGAAGCCGTGATCGAGCACCGGGATCGCCTCGTAGAGGATCGCTTCGAGCGCCGGAACCGTCGCGCGCCGCGTCGTCGCCGTGTCGGCGCGCAAGCGGTCGATCTCGGCCTTCTGCTCCGGCGTCAACGGCATGGCGGGGCGCGCTCCCAATGCGAGGGCGGTCACTTTACCGTCCGCTAACCATCGCTCCAAGCGCGACTCGGCGCCGGTTGCGCCGGCGGCGAAAAGCCCTATATTTGTCCGGTCGGGCAACCGACTATGGCGATAAACGGTGCACGGAATAGGCGTAGCGGACCCGGGGGCAGTACCCGGCGCCTCCACCAAACCAAAAAGCGCCGCGCAGCGGCGCAGCTTTGGGGGCGAATCAGGATCGACGCGCGTAGTAAAGGTGCGAGCCGTCGCCCGGCATGGTACCGCCGATATCGGGCCAATCCAGACGTGCCAACGATAACCTGGCACATGAGGCACTCGCGGCCTAATCCCCCAACGGGGATGACAGCCTAGAGCTACTCGCGGTCCGGGGGGCACCGGGCAACAGAAGCCCCCCACTTCGCTGACGCCAATCGGGCAGGTGCCGCGCGACCGTGAAAGACCTTCTGCGATATGACAAGATGGTCGAGGCCGCGTTGCGCGGCGTCGTGCGCGAGGCTCTCGCCCGCGCCGCGACCAAGGGTCTGCCGGGCGCCCATCACTTCTACATCACCTTCCGCACGCGCTTCCCCGGCCTGGCGCTGCCCGACTACCTCGCCGAACGCTATCCCGAAGAGATGACCGTGGTGCTCGAGCACCAGTTCTGGGATCTCGAGGTCGTCGAGGACCGCTTCTCCGTCACCCTGAGCTTCCAGAACCGGCCCGAGCGCCTCGTCATCCCGTTCGAAGCGATCACCGCCTTCGCCGATCCCGCGGTGAAGTTCGGCCTGCAATTCCAGGGCTCGGCCGGCGAGGGCGACGCCGCGCCGGCGGCGCCGGCGGGACCGGCGACGGCCGAGGCCAAGGCGGAGAAGCCCGGCGAGGTCGTGACGCTCGACGCCTTTCGCAAGAAGTAGGCCGCGCCGGCGGCGCGATTCGCCCCCGCCCCCGCGTCTTGACGGGGCGGCGGAAAAGCCCATCCTCCCCCGGTTCGTCGAGGTTTTCGCAGAGCAAGAGAGATGAGCGACTTCGCCTTCCACGACATGCTCCCCGCGGGCGAGGACACCACGCCCTACCGCAAGCTCACGGGAGACTACGTCAGCACCGCCACGCTCGAGGGCGAGCCCATCGTCAAGATCGACCGCGCGGCGCTCACCCTGCTCGCGGCGCAGGCCATGGTCGATTGCCAGCATCTGCTGCGCCCCGGCCATCTGCTTCAGCTGCGCGCCATCCTCGACGACCCCGAAGCCTCCGACAACGACAAGTTCGTCGCCTTCGATCTGCTCAAGAACGCCAACATCGCCGCCGGCAAGGTGCTGCCCATGTGCCAGGACACCGGCACGGCGATCGTCATGGGCAAGAAGGGCCAGCGCGTCTGGACCGGCGGCGGCGACGCCGCGGCGATCGCCGCCGGCATCCGCAAGACCTACACCGAGACCAATCTGCGCTACAGCCAGGTGGCGCCGCTCTCGATGTACGAGGAGGTCAATACCGGCGACAATCTGCCGGCGCAGATCGAGCTCTATGCCGAGGAAGGCGACGAGTACAAGCTGCTCTTCATCGCCAAGGGCGGCGGCTCCGCCAACAAGAGCTTCCTCTATCAGCAGACCAAGGCGGTGCTCAACCCGAAATCGCTGATCAAGTTCCTCGACGAGAAGATCCGCACGCTGGGCACCGCCGCCTGCCCGCCCTACCACCTCGCCATCGTCATCGGCGGCACTTCGGCCGAGTTCACCCTCAAGACGGTGAAGCTCGCCAGCACGCGCTACCTCGACAATCTGCCGGCCGAAGGCAACAAATACGGCCAGGCCTTCCGCGACCGCGGTTTCGAGCAGGAGGTGCTGGAGCTGACGCGCCGCATGGGCATCGGCGCGCAGTTCGGCGGCAAGTATTTCTGCCACGACGTCCGCGTCGTCCGCCTGCCGCGCCACGGCGCCAGCTTGCCGATCGGCATCGGCGTCTCCTGCGCCGCCGACCGGCAGATCCTCGGCAAGATCAACGCCAAGGGGGTCTTCCTCGAGGAGCTCGAGGCCAACCCGGCGAAGTTCCTGCCCGAGGTCGACGCCGAGTCGCTCGGCGGCGAGGTGGTGAAGATCGATCTCGGCCGGCCGATGGCCGAGATCCGCCGCACGCTGTCGCGCTTTCCGATCAAGACGCGGCTGTCGCTCAGCGGCACGCTCGTCGTCGCCCGCGACATCGCCCACGCCAAGCTGAAGGAGCGGCTCGAGCGCGGCGAGGGCCTGCCCGCCTACGTCCAGGACCACCCGATCTACTATGCCGGCCCGGCCAAGACGCCGCAGGGCTACCCCTCGGGCTCGTTCGGCCCGACCACCGCCGGGCGCATGGATTCCTATGTCGACCAGTTCATGGCGGCGGGCGGCAGCTTCGTCACGCTGGCCAAGGGCAATCGCGGGCCCGAGGTGCGCGAGGCCTGCAAGAAGCACGGCGGCTTCTATCTTGGCTCGATCGGCGGCCCGGCGGCGCGGCTGGCGCAGGACTGCATCAAGAAGGTGGAGCTGCTCGAATATCCCGAGCTCGGCATGGAAGCGATCTGGCGCATCGAGGTCGTCGATTTCCCCGCCTTCATCGTCGTCGATGACAAGGGCAACGATTTCTTCGCCAAGCTCACCTGACCGGCCCCGCGTCCCGCCGCGCCGCTCGTGGATGGGATGGAACCGGCTTCCCTAGAATGGTTCGTAGAGACGACGCGTGGCGCAAGAAATCGACCTGCAGGCGCTGAGCCGGGGCGAAAAGTCGGCATGGGACGCCTTCGTTCGCCGCTATGCCGGACTCATCGTCGCCGCGGTGCGCGGCTTGGCGCAGCAGGAAGGCGGCGACGTCGAGGATCTCGTCCAGGAGGTGTTCGTCCGGCTGTGCAAGGACGGCTTCCGCCTGCTCAAGACCTACGATCCCGCCAGGGCCGGGCTCTCGACCTGGCTCACCATCGTCGCTCGCAGCACGGCGCGGGACGCGATGCGGCGCCGGCGGCTGGCGCTGACCCCGATCGACGCCGTGCCGGAACGGCTGCTGGCGACCGACTCGGCGCCGGCAGAGAAGCTGAAGCTGCCGGAAGGCCTGCTGTCGCCACGCCAGAAACTGGTGCTGAGCATGCTCTACGACCAGGATTTGGAGGTGGCCGAGATCGCGGCGGCGCTCGGCATCGATCCGCAGACCGTCCGCAGCACCCACCACAAGGCGATGCTGAAGCTGCGCAGCCATTTTTCGACCGAAGAACAATAGGAGAAAAAAGTGTGGCATTATGGGGATGGACCCGCCGCAGAGCCCCTAGAAGGGCGTAAGGAGACAGGCGATGGCCGAACCGATGGGCAGCTCTGACGAAGCGCCGCTGTGGCGCCGTTGGCGGCAGGCCGCGGCCGCACAGACGGCGGGCGCCGCGCCCGACGAGCTGACGCTGGCCGCCTATGCCGAGGATCGTCTCGCCCCCGAAACGGCCGAGGCGGTCGAGGACTGGCTGGCGTCGAACCCGGACGCGGTCGCCGACCTGCTCGCGGCGCGCCGAGCGCTGGCGACGCCGGCGCCGTTGGCGTCCGAGGCGATCATGACGCGTGCGGCGGCGCTGGTCGGCGCCAGCGCGGCGCAGATCCTGACGCTCAGCCGGCCGGCGGCCGCGCCGGCTTGGCGCCGCACCGCCGCCTGGGGCGCCATGGCAGCG
>JASHTP010000482.1 GCA_030040495.1 Alphaproteobacteria bacterium | reverse complement strand
CCGCGCCGCCACCAAGGAGGCGGCCGACAAGTTCATGAAGGCCTTCCTCGCCTATCAGGAGGTGATCGACCGGCACAAGACCAACGATCTCTCGGAATCGCAGCCGACCAAGGGCAACATCGCCGGCGGCCTCACCACCATCGAGGAGAAGGCGTTCGGCAATCTGGCGAAGATCGGCAAGAAGGCGAAGTACATCGACGTGCTGCGCCCGGCCGAGGCGCCGTCCAAGGGCCCCGGGCTCTATTTCATGGACAGCTCCTCGGCGGCAGCGGAATGCGTGACCTTGCAGGCGGCGGCGGGCTTCGTCGTCCATCTCTTCCCGACCGGCCAGGGCAATGTCATCGGCAACCCGATCGAGCCGGTGATCAAGCTCACTGCCAATCCCAAGACGGCGCGCACCATGAGCGAGCATATCGACCTCGACGTCTCCGGCATCCTGCGCCGCGAGATGACGCTCGACGAGGCGGGCGACCGGCTCATCGACATCATGATGCGCACCTGCAACGGCCGCCTGACCTGCGCCGAAGCCCTCGGCCACCGCGAGTTCGTCCTCACCAAGCTCTATCAGAGCGCGTGATGAGCCTGCGCCAATTCCCTCGCCTCTCTCCCGCGCAGCGGGAGAGTGGGAAAGGGAGGGATGAGGGTCGGCGTCGGGCATGACCGGAACCCTGCGCGTCTCGGTGTGGCGCGGCGCGGCCGCGGGCCGGCTCGTCGAGTACGAGGTGCCGGCGCAGGAGAGCCAGACGGTGCTCGATGTGGTCAGCCACATCCAGCGCCATCTCGATCCGACGCTCTCCTATCGCTTCGCCTGCCGCGTCGGCATGTGCGGCTCCTGCGCCATGAGCGTGAACGGCGTGCCGCGCTGGACCTGCCGCACCCATGTGCGCCGCGTCGCGCGCGACGGCAGGCTCGAGCTGCGCCCGCTCGCCAACCTGCCGGTGATCAAGGATCTCGCCGTCGAGATGGGCGAGTTCTTCGCCAAATGGACGCGCGCCGGCGGCGCCTTCGTGCCGGCGCCGGGGCTCGGCCCGGACTTCGCCCGCGTCGCGCCGGATGCGCCGGCGCGGCAGGCGGCAAGCGCGGGGATCGAGTGCATCGGCTGCGGCGTCTGCTACGCCGCCTGCGACGTGGTGCGCTGGAACGAAGAGTTCCTCGGGCCCGCCGCGCTCAACCGCGCCTGGACGCTGTTGAACGACGTCCGCGACGGCGCCGGTGCGGCGCGGCTCGGCGCGGTGGCGGGCGATGCCGGCTGCCATGCCTGCCACAGCCAGCAGAGCTGCGCGCTCCATTGCCCGAAGCATCTCGATCCCACCGCCGCGATCGCCGGCCTCAAGCGGGCGACGGCGATGGCGGCGTTGCGCGGGGCGCTCTGAGATGGGGGCGCGCGGCGAAACCTGGCTCTGGCTGCTGCAGCGCGCGACGGCGGTGGTGCTCGCTTTCGCCGTGCTGGTGCATCTGGCGACGCTCATCTATGCCGTGCGCCACGGGCTTTCCGCCGCCGCGATCCTGGCGCGCACCGAGGGCAACGTCGCCTGGCTCGGCTTCTACCTGCTCTTCGCTACCGCGGCGGCGCTCCATGCCGGCGTCGGGCTGCGCACGGTGCTGCGCGAGATGACGCCGTGGCGCGGCGCCGCTGCCGATCTCCTGGTGCTGCTGCTTGCCGCGCTCGTCGCCGCCGCCGGCTGGCGCGCCGCTTTCGGGCTCTTCGCATGAGCTGGCGCAGCCGCAATCACCCGAACTATTGGGCCTTCGCGCTGCACCGGCTCTCGGGCCTGCTGCTGGCGTTGTTCCTGCCGCTGCATTTCTGGGCGCTGGGCACGGCGATCGAAGGCGAGGCGCGGCTCGCGGGGTTCCTGCGCTGGTCCGATGAGCCGCTGGTCAAGCTCGCCGAGGTCGGCCTCGTCGTGCTGCTCGCGGCGCATCTCGCCGGCGGGCTCAGGCTGCTGGCGATCGAGTTCCTGGGCTGGCGCCGCTGGCAGAAGACGGCGGTCGCGCTATCCGCAGGTGCAAGTTTCGCCGTCGGCCTGGCGTTTCTGTTGAGCGTGTTCTGAGCTTGGTTTCGGCGTATTCTGCAAGGGGCTCGGGAAGGTGCCGCGAGAGCGTCCGGCGGGCTTGGGGAGGTGATCGATGTCCGCGTCCGCGTTCCGCCGCCTGGTCCTCGCGGTCTTGCCGCTGCTGCTCGCCGCGCCCGCCCGGGCGGAGGTGAGCGAGGTCCGCATCGCCCAGCAGTTCGGCATCAGCTATCTGCCGTTGACCGTGATGCATTACGAGCGGCTGCTCGAGAAGGCGGCGGCGAAGGCAGGCATTCCCGGCCTCGAGGTCTCCTGGACGCAATTCGGCGCCGGCAACGCGATGAACGACGCGCTGCTCTCCGGCAGTCTCGACTTCCCCTCGGGCGGCGTCGGGCCGCTGCTCACCATCTGGAGCAAGACCGAGGGCCATCAGAATGTCCGCGGCGTCGCTGCGCTCAATTCCATGCCGCTCTATCTCGTCTCCACCGATCCCGCGGTGAAGACCATCCACGACTTCACCGCCCGCGACCGGATCGCGCTTCCCGCGGTCAAGGTGTCGATCCAGGCGGTGACCCTGGAAATGGCCGCGGCGCAGGTCTTCGGCGCCGACCAGTACAACCGGCTCGACCGCTTCACCGTATCGATGAAGCACCCCGATGCCATGGCGGCGCTGATGTCCGGGGATTCGGAGATCACCGCCCATTTCGGCAGCGCGCCCTTCCAGTACCTGGAGCTCGAGGACAGGCGCGCGCATGTCGTGTTCAGCTCCTACGACGTGCTCGGCGGTCCCCACACCTTCAACGTCGTCTGGACGACGCAGGAGTTCCACGACAAGAACCCCAAGGTCTACGCCGCCTTCCTGGCGGCGCTCGATCAGGCGATGACGCTGATCAGGACCGATCCGAAGCGCGCAGCGGCGATCTACATCGACGAGGAGAAGTCGAAGCTCGCGCCGGATTTCGTCGAGAAGATGATCCGCGATCCCGAGAACGTCTTCACCACCACGCCGCAGAAGGTGATGAAATACGCCGCGTTCATGCGCAAGATCGGCGCCATCGACAAGCTGCCGAAGAGCTGGAGCGATCTCTTCTTCCCCGAGATCGCCGCGAAGGCGGGCAGCTAGCCGGATGGCGCTCGCCGCGGACAGCCCGGCCCCCGCCGCCGACACGGCCGCGCCGCTGCTCGAGGTCGAGGGCGTGACCTTGCAGTACAAGACCCGGCAGCATCTCGTCACCGCCACCTACCGCGTCGATTTCCGGGTCTATCGCGGCGACCGCTTCATCCTGCTGGGCCCTTCGGGCTGCGGCAAGTCGAGCCTCTTGAAGGGCGTCGGCGGCTTCCTGAAGCCGGTCGAAGGCAGCATCCGCCTCAACGGCCGCGCCATCGAGCGGCCGGGGCCCGACCGCATGATGGTGTTCCAGGAGTTCGACCAGCTGCTGCCGTGGAAGACGGTGAAGCAGAACGTCATGTTCCCGATGCTGGCGAGCCGGCGCTGCTCGGCGCGCGAGGCGGCGGAGCGGGCGATGGCATATATCGCCAAGGTCGGGCTCGAGAAGTTCTGCGACATCTATCCGCACATGCTGTCGGGCGGCATGAAGCAGCGCGTCGCCATCGCCCGCGCCATGGCGATGGAGCCGGCGATCCTGCTGATGGACGAGCCCTTCGCCTCGCTCGACGCGCTGACGCGGCGCAAGATGCAGGACGAGCTGCTGCTGCTCTGGGAGGATATCCGCTTCACCATGCTCTTCGTCACCCATTCGATCGAGGAGGCGATCATCGTCGGCAACCGCATCCTGGTGCTGTCGCCGCATCCGGGGCAGGTGAAGGCGGAGATCAACTCCGACCGCAGCCCCGACGGCGCCGCGTCGCTGCAGCGCCGCATCCGGCGCATGCTCTTCGCCGAAGAGGTCGAGGCGGCGGGAGCTTCGCCGTGAGCGCGGGGCGCGCCGCCCTCCTGCCGCCGTCGCGCCCGGAATTCGAGCGCGAGACCCTCGATGCGCGCAACATCGGCGAGATCGAGCGGCCCCTGTCGCTGCTGGAGCGGCTCGGCAACATCGCCGCGCTGCGCCGACTGCTGCTCCTCGTCCTCCTCGCGGCGGTGTGGCAGGCCTACGCCTCCTGGCTCGACAACCCGCTGATCTTCCCGACCTTCGCCGACACCGTGGCGGCGCTGGTCAAGGGCGTCGCCAGCGGCGAGCTGGTGGCGCGCACCGTCACCTCGATCAAGGTGCTGGTGATGGGCTACGCCGCCGGCGTCGCCGCGGCGGCGCTGCTCACCGGCTTCGCCGTCTCGACGCGCATCGGCACCGACCTCCTGACCACGCTCACCGCGATGTTCAACCCGCTGCCGGCGATCGCGCTGCTGCCGCTCGGCCTGCTGTGGTTCGGCCTCGGCAATCCCAGCCTGATCTTCGTGCTCATCCATTCCGTGCTCTGGGCGGTGTCGCTCAACACCTTCTCCGGCTTCCTCGCGGTGAGCCAGACCCTGCGCATGGCCGGGCACAATTACGGGCTGCGCGGCTTGCGATACGTCGCGCGCATCCTGGTGCCGGCGGCGCTGCCGGCGATCCTCACCGGACTCAAGGTCGGCTGGGCCTTCGCCTGGCGCACGCTCATCGCCGCCGAGCTGGTGTTCGGCGTGAGCTCCGGCTCGGGCGGGCTCGGCTGGTTCATCTACGAGAACAAGAACGAGCTCGAGACCGCCAACGTCTTCGCCGGGCTCTTCACCGTCATCATGATCGGCCTCGTCGTCGAAAGCGTCGTCTTCCGCGCCGTCGAGAACGGCACGGTGCGCAAATGGGGAATGCAGCAATGACCCTCGCCATCGATCTCGCCCTCGTCGAGGAAACGGCGAAGCTCCTCTACGTCCGCGCGCTCAAGCTGCTGCCCGACGACATCAAGCGCGGCTTCGACCGGCTCTACCAGGCGGAAAGCGACGGCACCGCGCGCACCATCCTCGAGACCATGCGCGCCAACATCGAGGTCGCCGAGAAGACCGACAATCTGCTGTGCCAGGACACCGGCATCCCGATCTACAACGTCGTCATCGGCCGCGACGTCCAGGTCGACGGCGCCGGGCTCAAGGCGGCGATCCGCCGCGGCTGCGAGCGGGCGACGCGCGACTATCCGCTGCGCTCCTCGGTGGTCCATCCGCTGACCCGCGTCAACGAGCACACCTCGTGCGGCGCGAAGGTGCCGGTGATCAACATCGATTTCAGCGAGCGGCCGGAGGAGCTGGCGATCGAGATGATCCCCAAGGGCAGCGGCTCCGAGAACGGCTCCTTCCTCAAGATGTGCATCCCGGCCGAGGGCGTCGACGGCATCAAGACCTTCGTCATCGACCGCGTCATCGAGGCCGGCGGCAAGGTCTGCCCGCCGACCATCGTCGGCGTCGGCGTCGGCGGCACCTCCGATCTCTGCATGCATCTGGCGAAGCTGGCGGCGACGCGGCCGCTCGGCAGCGCCTGCGCCGATCCCGAGGGCGCCCGGCTCGAGCGGGCGCTGAGCGACGCCGTCAACCGCCTCGGCATCGGCCCGCAGGGGCTCGGCGGCGACGCCACCGCCTTTGCCGTCCATGTCGAGCTGGCGGCGACGCACATCACCATGAACCCGGTCGCGGTCAACATCCAATGCCATTCGGCGCGGCGCGCCAGCGCCGTCTTCCGCCCGGACGGCGTGACCATCGGAGCCTGAGCCCCATGGCGCATCATCGCTTCGAGCCGCCGATCGACAAGGCCGCTGCGCGCTCGCTGCGCGTCGGCGACACGGTGACGCTGGAGGGCACGCTCTACGGCATCCGCGACGCGACGCAGATCGCCATGTTCGACCGCGGCCGCCCGACGCGCTTCGACCTCCGCGGCCATGCCGTGATCCACACCGCGCCCAACGTGCGCAAGGTGCCGGTCTCTCCCGCCGCGCCCGTGGGCTACGAGCCGGTCTGCGTCGGCACGACGACGAGCGCGCGCATGGAGCGCTTCACCCTGCCGCTGATGCGCGACCACGGCGTGCGTCTCATCATCGGCAAGGGCGGGCTCGGCGCGGACTCGCAGCGCGCCTTCGCCGAGCTCGGCGGCGCCTATCTCGCCATCATCGGCGGCGCCGCCGCGCTCGAGACCACCTGGATCGAGGCGATCGAGGATGTCGATCTCGACGAGCTCAATCCCGAGAGCCTCTGGCGCTTCCGCGTCAAGGGATTCGGGCCCCTGCTGGTGGCGATGGATGCCGTGGGCGGCAGCCTCTATGACGGCGTCCGCCGCACCGCCGCCTCCCGCCGCGCGGCGGCGCTCGCCGCGCTCGGGGTCAGGGGCTGAGAAGATGGTGAACCTTCCGTCGCCGCGATGAAGCGCCTCGCCACCGACATTCTCATCCTCGGCAGCGGCGGCGCCGGGCTCTTCGCCGCGCTCCACGCCAAGCAGCGCGCGCCCGAGCATTCCGTCACCGTGGCGGTCAAGGGGCTGCTCGGCAAATGCGGCTGCACCCGCATGGTGCAGGGCGGCTACAACGTGGCGCTGGCGCCCGGCGATTCCGCCGAGCGGCATTTCATGGACACCATCGAAGGCGGCGGCTGGCTCAACGACCAGGAGCTTGCCTGGACGCTGGTCACCGGCGCGCAGCGCCGCATCCGCGAGCTCGAGAACGAGCTCGGCTGCTTCTTCGACCGCAACCCCGACGGTACCGTGCATCAGAAGGCGTTCGCCGGCCAGAGCTTCGACCGCACCGTGCACAAGGGCGACCTCACCGGCATCGAGATCATCAACCGGCTGGCCGAGCAGGTCTGGGCGCGCGACATCGCCCGGCTCGAGGAGCATCGCGCCGTGGCGTTGATCCCGGCGCGCGACGGCGCGGGGCTCGCCGGCGCGCTGATGATCGAGATGCGCAGCGGCGAGTTCGTCTTCGTCGCGGCGCAGGCGGTGCTGCTCGCCACCGGCGGCGGCCCGACGATGTACAAGTACCACACGCCGTCGGGCGACAAATCCTGCGACGGGCTCGCCATGGCGCTCGGCGCCGGCCTCGCGCTCCGCGACATGGAGATGGTGCAGTTCCATCCCACCGGCCTCCTGGCGGGGCCGGGGACGCGCATGACCGGAACCGTGCTGGAGGAGGGCTTGCGCGGCGCCGGGGGATATCTGCTCGGCGGCGACGGCGCGCGCTTCATGCAGCGCTACGATCCCCGCGGCGAGCGCGCGACGCGCGACATCGTCAGCCGCGCCATGGAGCGCGAGATCCGCCGCGGCAACACCACGCCCCATGGCGGGCTCTGGCTCGAGATGAAGCATCTGGGACCGGCGCTTGTGACGCAGCTCTTCAAGGGCATGGTCGAGCGCTGCGCCGATTGCGGCTTCGATCTCGCCGGCGGCCGGGTCGAGGTGATCCCGACCGCGCATTATCTGATGGGCGGCGTCGTCTTCCGCGCCGATTGCAGCACCGCGCTGCCCGGCCTCTTCGCCGCCGGCGAGGACACCGGCGGCGTCCATGGCGGCAACCGGCTCGGCGGCAACGGCGTCGCCAACTCCACCGTCTATGGCGGCATCGCCGGCGACAGCATGGCCGAGTGGGTGCGGTCCGAGGGAGTTTTCCGCGCCGCCGACGAGAGCGCGATCGCGGCGGCGGTCGCGCGCTGCCGCGTACCGCTGGCGGCGCCGCCCGGCGACATCGCCGCGCTGCGCGAGGCGCTCTACGAGCTGATGTGGCGCGATGCCGGCATTCTGCGCGACCGGCCCGGGCTCGAGCGCGCGGCGGCGGCGCTGCTCGATCTCGATCGACGGCTCGACCGCACCGGCGTCGCAACGCCGGACCTCGCCTTCAACCTCACCTGGCACGACTGGCTCAACCTCAAGAACCTCGTGCTGGTGAGCCGCGCCATCGTCGCCGCGTCGCTGGCGCGCGAGGAATCGCGCGGCGCGCATTTCCGCGAGGATTTCCCCGCGACGCGGCCGGCCGAGCGCGATCTCGCCTTCACCCGGCTGGGGCTCGCCGGCGGCGAGCTGGCGGTCGAGTTCGAGCCGGTGCGCTTCACCCGCGTCAGGCCGGGAGAGAGCCTGATCGCGCCTGCCGGGACCGCCCATGGCTGAGGCGCCGGTGACGCTGCCCGCCGCTTCGCTGCGCGAGCTCGCCGAGCGCGTCCTCGTCGCCGCCGGCGCCAGTGCCGGCAACGCCGCCGCGGTGGCGACGGCGCTCGTCGCCGCGGAGCTCGACGGCATCGCCTCGCATGGGCTGTCGCGGCTGCCCTTCTATGCCGATCAGGCGCTGAGCGGCAAGGTCGACGGGCGCGCCGAGCCGGAGCTGTCGCGCCCGGCGCCCGCGGTCCTCCGCGTCGACGCCCGCAACGGCTTCGCCTTCCCGGCGATCGCCGCCGGGCTCAAGGCGGCCGAAGCGGCGGCACGCGAGACCGGCGCGGTGGCGCTTGCCGTCGGCAACTCGCATCATTGCGGCGTCCTCGGCCACGCCGTCGAGCGCTCGGCCGCCAAGGGGCTCTTCGCCCTGGCCTTCGCCAACACGCCGGCGGCGATCGCGGCCTGGGGCGGGGCGCGCGGCCTCTTCGGCACCAACCCCATCGCCTTCGCCTGTCCGCGCCGCGACGGCGCGCCGCTGGTCGTCGATCTCTCGATGAGCGTTGCCGCGCGCGGCAAGATCCTGGTCGCGGCGGCGACGGGCGAGGCGATCCCGGAAGGCTGGGCGCTCGACCGGGCCGGGCGCGCGACCACCGACCCGCAATCCGCGCTCGGCGGCACCATGGTGGCGATCGGCGGCGCCAAGGGCGCGGCGCTGGCGCTCGTCGTCGAGCTGCTGGCGGCGGCGCTGACCCGCTCGCATTTCGGCT
>JASHTP010000481.1 GCA_030040495.1 Alphaproteobacteria bacterium | reverse complement strand
TGTAGACGAGCTTGCCGGTCTCGACCGAGCCGGTGAAGGTCACCTTGCCGACGCCCTTGTGCTCGACTAGCGGCGCGCCGCAGCCGGGCCCGTCGCCCGAAAGCATGTTGAGGATACCGGGCGGCAGCACCTGGTTCATGATCTGGCAGGCGCGCAGCACCGCAAGCGGCGCCTCTTCGGCCGATTTCACCACCACTGCGTTCCCCGCCACCAGCGCCGGCGCGATCTTCAGCGCCATCAGCAACAGCGGCACGTTCCACGGGATGATGGCACCGACCACGCCGATCGGCTCGCGCTGGGTGATGGTGAGCATGCCCGGCTTGAACGGCACGCTCTCGCCCTTGAGCTCGGAGCCGAGGCCGCCATAGAACACCAGCACGTCGGCGAAGACGCCGGCTTCGACCCGGCTCTCGGTGCGGATCGCCTTGCCGGTCTCAAGCGTGATGAGCCGGGCGATCTCCTCGACATGCTCGTTGAGCAGCCGGCCGCATTCATGGACCATCCGGCCGCGCTCGCGCGAGGCGAGCTTGGCCCAGGCCTTCTGCGCCTTCTGCGCCGCCTTGACGGCGACGTCGACGTCGGGCGCGGTGCCCTCGGCGGCGTCGGCGATGTGCTCCTGGGTGGCCGGGTTCACCACCTTGAAGGTGCGCCCAGTCACCGCCGGCACCAGCGCGCCGTCGATCAGCAGCTTGTTCGAGAGCTGGCGCGCCAGCGCGCGCGGATCGAGCACGGGCTCAAGCCGGTTCTGCAGCATCGGATCCTCCCTGCGAGCTTGCCAAGCGTGCGCCGGTTATAGCGCGGCGTCAGGTCGATGGCGAGAGTCCGCCACGGCCGCGCGATCGGCGAAAGCAGGAGCTGAGAGGTCGCAGTCGAAGAGCGGCCTCAGTCCCGCCTATCGACGCGTCAGACGAGTTATTTCTCCGCGCAGCCCGGCGTGTCGAAGAGCGCCGCCAGCCCGCAGGACGAGGTCAGCATCTTGTCGCCGTCATGGCCGACGCCCGGAACTGTCCACAGGCGCTGCGCCAAGTCCGGGTGGCGGCGCTTCAGATAGGCGAAATAGGCCTGGCCGCGGGCGAAGCGATAGGGGCCCTGGGCCTCCGCCATGCAGCTTTTGTCGAGCGCCGGATGCTGGGGGTCGGTGTCGGCGGTGCCGAGCAGATAAATCACGTCGCGCGCCACATAGGTCCGTTCGAGGGCGGCGGGGGTGGCGCGGCCGGCATAGCGCGGCAACCCTTCCACTCCGTACTTCCAACGATCGAAGCGCGGGCAGGCGGCGGCATCGACCGGCTCCGGGCGGTCGGCGCTGAAATAGGCGTAGGAGGAGGGGTTGGCGACGACGAAGCGCGGCACGATCGCGCCGATCGCGTGGGCGAGGACGGCGTAGCGCTGCACCACTTGGCCGCCGCCGGAATGGCCGGCGATGACGATCTGGGCGAGGTGCGGGAAGATCCGGCGATCGGCGAGCCGCGCCAGGATGGCGTCGAGCGCGTCGAAGGAGCTGAGCGGTGCCGGCCCCTGGGCGTCGGCGCCACCTTCCCAGCCGGTCAGGCTCCAATAGAGCGTTGTCGCCGCCAGGTGATGGGCGACGATGTCCCGGGCGGCGAGGAATTGCGGCACGATCAGCAGGGTGCCCGCGCTCTGGCCCGAGGCGGCGAGCGCGGTCTGGGCGGAGCGGTAGTAGGTATCCGCGTCGCGCAGCCGGCCATGCACGACGATGACGGCGCGGGTGATTTCCGGCAGCGGCCGCGACCAGTCGCGCGACACATAGAGGCGCAACACGCCTTCGCCCGACGGCCGGCGCACGGTCATGGTCTGAGGGGCGACGAATTTCACCGGGCGGCGATAAGCGGTGGTCTCGTCTTCGGCGCGGGCTCCGGGCGTCCAGAGCGCCAGCGCCAGCAAGGCGCCGGCGATCAGCACCGGGAGCCGTTCCGCGCGGACCGGCGACGAGAACCGACGGTTCATGAGATCACTCCTCGATGCCGAACTCGCGCAGCAGCTTCGCCCGATCCGCATCGAGCTCGGGGGCCGGCGGGCGCGTCGGCGGGTCGGCGAAAGCGGAGAGCTTCAAGGGATTGCCGGCGAGCCTCAGCGTCCCGGCGGCGGGGTCCTCGACCGTGATCAGCATGTTGCGCGCGGCGACCTGCGGATGCGCCAGCGCTTGCGCCACGTTGTTGATGGGCCCGCAGGGAATGCCGGCGCGCTCCAGGCGCTCGATCCAGGCGGATGTCGGCCGCTTCTTGAGCTCGCGCTCGATCTCGGCCTTGAGCCTGGGCTGGTGCCGGTTGCGGAGATCATTGGTGCGGTATTCCGGCGCAGCGGCGAGATCGTCGCGGCCGAGCGCGTCGCAGAGCTTCTGATAGAGTCCGTCATTGCCGGCGGCGACGATCATTGCGCCGTCCGCCGTGGCGAAGGCCTCGAAGGGGGTGATCGAGGGATGGCGCGCCCCGAGCGGGCCCGGCACCTCGCCGGTGACGGTGTAGCGCATGATCGCGTTCTCCAGCAGCGCGAGCTGGCAGTCGAACATGGCGATGTCGACCTTGGTCGCTTCGCCGGTCTTCTCGCGATGGAGGAGCGCGGCGTTGACCGCGACCGTGGTGTAGAGGCCCGCGCCGATATCGCCGATCGACATGCCGATGCGCACCGGCGGCTGGCCGGGATGGCCGGTGATGCTCATGATCCCGCCCAGCCCCTGCACCACCATGTCGTAGGCGGGGTGGTTGGCGTAAGGGC
>JASHTP010000480.1 GCA_030040495.1 Alphaproteobacteria bacterium | reverse complement strand
AGAAGAGCTTCCTCGAGCGCTATGTCGTCACCGAGGAGCTGCTCGCCGCCGGCGCGCCGGTGGGGGCGCACTGGGTCGCCGACCGGCAAAGCGGGCCACTCATCCTGCGCTTCGGCAACGAGACGCAGCGCCGCGAGATCCTGCCGCGCATCACCAAGGGCGAATGCTATTTCTGCATCGGCATGAGCGAGCCCGACAGCGGCTCGGACCTCGCCTCGATCCGCACCAAGGCGGCGCCGGTCGAAGGCGGCTGGCTGCTCAACGGCCGCAAGATCTGGACGTCCAACGCGCACAAGGCGCATTTCATGATCTGCCTGTGCCGGACCTCGCCGGTCGACGCCAACGACCGCCACAAGGGCATGTCGCAGCTCATCGTCGATTTGACATCGCCCGGCATCTCGATCCGGCCGATCAAGAATCTCGCCGGCGCGGCGCATTTCAACGAGGTGCTGTTCGAGAACGTCTTCGTCCCGGCGGACCGCATGATCGGCGAGCCCGGCGACGGCTGGAAGCAGGTGACGAGCGAGCTGGGCTACGAGCGCAGCGGGCCCGAGCGCTTCCTCAGCACCTTCCGCCTCTTCTCCGAGTTCGTGCGCCGCGCCGGCGCTTCGCCCGATGCGCGCGAGGCCGAGGCGATCGGCCGCATCCTCGCCCAGCTCGCCACATTGCGGCGCATGTCGCTCTCGGTCGCGGGCATGCTGCAGAAGGGCGAGATGGTCAATCTCGAAGCGGCGGTGGTGAAGGATCTCGGCACCAATCTCGAAAAGGAGATCCCCGAGATCATCCGCCTCGTGGCATCGCGCGGCCGCTCGCCCAACCAGGCCGACGTGATGGAAGAGGCGCTGGGCTATGCCGTGCTCAACGCGCCCTCCTTCACCATCCGCGGCGGCACGCGCGAGATCTTGCGCGGCATCGTCGCGCGCGGGCTGGGGCTGCGATGAGCGACAGCCTCGTCCAGGAGGTCGCGGGCAAGCTCTTCGCCGACCTGGTGCCGCCGAAGCTCGTCAACGAGGCCGAAGCCGGGATTTTTCCCGAGGCGCTGTGGGAGACGGTGAACGAGGCGGGATTTCCCGACGCGCTCGTGGCCGGCGCCGAGCGGCCGGGCGATCTCGCCGGCATGGCGGACGCGGCGGCGATCCTGCGCGAGGCGGGACGGCATGCGGTGCCGCTGCCGCTGGCGGAGACGATGATCGCGCGCTGGGTCCTGGCCGGCGCCGGGATCGAGGCGCCGGAAGCGCCGCTGACCCTCGCGCCGGTGGTGCGCGGCGAGCGGATCGATCTCGCGAAAGGCCGCGCCGTCGGGCGCGCGACGCAAGTGCCCTGGGCGCGGCAGGCGGCGGGGATCATGGTGCTGGCGGAAGGGCAGGTGGCGCTGCTGCCGCGCGAGGCGGCGGTGCTCAAGAAGGGCAAGAGCCTCGCCGGCGAGCCGCGCGACGAGCTTTCGGTCGATGAAGCGGTGGCGGCGAAGCCGGCGGCGCCGGGGGTCGATGGCGAGCTGGTCTATCGCCTCGGCGCGCTCTGCCGCGCGGTGCTGATGGCGGGGGCGCTCGACGAGGTGCTGAAGCTCGCGGTGCAATACGCCAACGACCGCGTGCAGTTCGGCCGGCCGATCGGCAAGTTCCAGGCGATCCAGCAGCAGCTCGCGGTGGCGGCGGAGAACGTCGCCGCGGCGGGCGTCGCGGCCGACGCCGCGGTCGAGGCGGCGGCGGGGAACGGCGATCTCGCCTTCACCGTCGCCGTCGCCAAGGCGCGGGTCGGCGAAGCCGCGGGCAAGGCCGCCGAGATCGCGCACCAGGTGTTCGGCGCCATCGGCTTCACCCACGAGCACCGGCTCCATCATTTGACGCGGCGGCTCTGGGCCTGGCGCGACGAGTTCGGCGTCGAAAGCGAGTGGCAGCAGGAGCTGGGCCGCCTTGCCGCTTCGCGCGGCGGCGACGGGCTCTGGCCGCTGCTCACGGGGAGCTGAGCTGCGGCCAGGGCGCTCTTTAGCGCAGAGGTCGCAGAGGCAGCGCAAAGGGCGCAAAGGAAATCGGACCTCTTGGCGTCCTCCGCGCATCCTCCGCGTCCTCTGCGCTAAAGAGATCTTCAAGAGGGACCCATGCACGAGTCGATCAAATACGAGACCGCCGACCGCATCGCCACCATCACCTTGAACCGGCCGGAGCGGATGAACGCCTTCACCTGGGAGATGGTGGATGCCTGGGCCGAGGCGCTGACCGCGGCGCAGCAGGACGATGCGGTGTCGGTGATCATCGTCACCGGCGCCGGCAAGGCGTTCTGCAGCGGCGGCGACATCCAGGGCATGGGCGAGCGCAAGGAGCGCACGCCGCTGCAGCGCAAGAGCGAGCTGGCGGGCCATGTCCACCGCATCCCGCTGGCGCTCGAAAGCGTCGACAAGCCGGTGATCGCGGCGATGAACGGCGCCGCCGCCGGCGCCGGGCTCGACCTCGCGCTGCAATGCGATCTGCGCTACGCCGCGGAAAGCGCGCGGCTGGGCGAGACCTATGTGCGCGTCGGCCTGGTGCCGGGCGCGGGCGGCACCTGGTTCCTGCCGCGCCTCGTCGGCACCGCCAGGGCGCTGGAGCTGTTCTGGACCGGCGAGCTCATCTCGGCGCAAGAGGCGGAGCGCATCGGCATGATCAACAAGGCGCTGCCCGACGCCGAGCTCTTGGCGTTCGTCCGCGGCGTCGCCGACAAGATCGCGCGGGCGCCGCAGCTCTCGGTGCGCTTCATCAAGCGCGCGGTCTATCAAGGCCAACGCATCGACCTGCGCACCAGCCTCGACCTCATCTCCTCGCACTATGCCGTGGTGGCGTCGTCGGCGGACCATAAAGAGGCGGTGCAGGCCTACCTCGAGAAGCGCAAGCCGAACTTCACCGGGAGCTGAGAGGGCGGCACTTCGCGTGCAGCCCGATGTTTGACAGCGTGAAGCAAATCGCCGGATACTGCTGCGTCGCTGGACCGGAATGACCCGAAATGAAAAGCGGCTTCACACGCTCGGCCTCAATTTCCATCGCGATCGATATCGGCTGCTTTGTGGCAGGCCTGACCATCGCGGTGGCCCGAGCCCGGGCCGATTGGGGTGAAGCCGCGCTGGCGGCCGGCTTGTGCGCCTTGGGGCTGGTGAATCTGTGGGGCTGGCTGGCCGATCGAAAGCGCGCGGCGCGCGGGAAGGTTTTCTTCGACCAGGATGGACTGCGTGTCGAGCTAAGCCGGCCGGAGCTTGTGTCGCGAGAGCCGCGGCGACCGGCCAAGGCGCTTGGCATCGTCAAAATCTCCGAAGACTTCGATGCCCCATTGCCCGCCGACGTGCAAGCCGAGTTCGAGCGTTAGCTGGCCGTGGACCTGCTCCTGGACACGCACGTTTTCCTCTGGTGGGATTCTGCCGATCCGCAGCTCGGCACCGCGGCACGGAACGCCATTGCCGACCCCGACAACACTGTTTTCGTGAGTGCGGCATCGGTGTGGGAAATCGCCATAAAGCGCCAAATCGGAAGGATCTTCTACACCGCGTCGCCGAGCGCGGCGATCACGCAAAACGGGTTCGTGCCATTGCCGATTATCCCCGAGCACGCCGAACACATCGAGACCCTTCCGGCCTAGCACAAGGACCCCTTCGATCGTGTTTTGGTGGCGCAAGCGCGATTGACCTCAATGACACTTGTCACCGCAGACAGCGCCGTCGCCGCGTACCCGGTCGCGACGCTTTGGGCGCGTTGAACGCGACGTTTACAACGGAAGCACTGCCGCGCAATGGTTTCGTCGTCGGCGGACCATAAAGAGGCGGTGCAGGCGTACCTCGAGAAGCGGAAGCCGAATTTCACCGGGAGCTGAGAGGGCGGCAGCGCGGCAGATCGAGGGTGCGTCCTTCGACAGGCTCAGGATGAGGTAGGTTGTGCGTGGCCCCTGCTAGGGGCCGCAAAGAAAAATCCTCATCCTGAGCCTGTCGAAGGACGCACAATCCGTGTGCAGCTCGCGGGGTTCGAGGCTAGCCCGCACCGTGCGGGCTCTCGCGGTTGCTGCGCAACCGCTGTCGCCCGCCAGCGACGACGCTTACGCGTCGCGCTGACGCTGGCGCCCGCCGGCGACGACGCTGTCGCGTCGCGCCGCCATCCCTACCGAAAATTAACCATTCTGCTTCAGTCTGGGGCGATGCCTTTTGACTTGCCCTTGGCCGACCACTTCCTGTCCGAGCTGCACAGCCTCGTCCAGGCGCGCTGCCCGCTCGTCCATGTCAACACGCATGAAGAGGACCGCTGCCTCCGGGCGATCCGCCAGCTCGCCAAGCGGCTCGACTTCCACATCATCGTCTGGAGCACGAGCCGCGGCTGCTACTCGCTCGAGCCGGCGAACGCGTCCCAGGCGACGGGGCAGCGGCTGGCCGACCTCACCGCGGCCGTCGAGTTCTTCGAGAACCAGGCCACCGCGCGCGACCGCCATCCCGGCGGCTACGTCTTCGTCCTGCTCGACCCCTATCCCTATCTCGCCGAGGGCGGCAACGTCAATCCGATCTATCGCCGGCGGCTGCGCGATTTCGCCATCAACGTCCGCACCAAGGGGTACCGCGCCAGCTGCCTCATCGTCTCGCCGAGCGCGAAGCTGCCCATCGAGCTGGAAAAGGAAGTCACGATCATCGACTTCCCGCCGCCCGACCGCGCCGAGATCGCCGGCTACCTGAAGCGCTTCGCCGAAAGGCTGAGCAAGCAGAAATCGATCAAGGTCGATCAGGATCCCGGGCTCATCGACAAGCTCGTCGACGCGTCGCTCGGCCTCACCCTGATGGAGATCGACGGCGCGCTGGCGCGGGCGCTGGTCGAGGATTTCACCTTCTCCGAAGCCGACGTCGAGAAGATCTTCCGCCAGAAGCAGCAGATCATCCGCAAGAGCGGCGTGCTCGAATATATCGACACGCGGACGCTCGCGCTCTCGGAGATCGGCGGCCTCGACACCTTCAAGGAGTGGCTGCGCATCCGCGCCAACGCGCTGTCGCCGCGCGCCCAGGCGTTCGGCATCGAGGCGCCGCGCGGCGTGCTCGTCACCGGCATCCCGGGCTGCGGCAAATCCTGGTCGGCCAAATGCGTGGCGGCGTCGTGGCGCCTGCCGCTCATCCGGCTCGACATGGGCAAGGTCTATTCGGCGCTGGTCGGCTCCTCCGAGGAGCACATGCGCGAGGCGATCCAGACGACCGAGGCCATCTCTCCCTGCGTGCTGTGGATCGACGAGATCGAAAAGGGCCTGCCGCATCCGCGCGGCTATATCGGCGACAGCGGCGTGTCGCTGCGCGTGCTCGGCAAGTTCCTGACCTGGATGCAGGAGAAGACCGCGCCGGTCTTCGTCTTCGCCACCGCCAACCAGATCGACCTGCTGCCGCCCGAGGTGCTGCGCAAGGGACGGTTCGACGAGGTCTTCTTCGTCGATCTGCCGACCGACGAGGAGCGCCGCGAGATCATCGAGATCCATCTCGGCCGGGTGAAGCGCGACGCGCACCGCTTCGACCTCGACGAGCTCGTGCGCATGTCGGGGCCGGAGTTCCTCGGCGATGCGCTCTCGCTCACCGGCGCCGAGATCGCCGCCTGGGTGAACGAGGCGCTGATCCGCGCCTTCGACCGCGGCGAGGCCGATCTCGCGATGGAGGATTTCCGCACCGTGGCGAAGCACACGGTGCCGCTGGCGCAGATGCGCCGCGAAGAGATCCGCGCGATGCGCGAATGGGCGGCGGGACACGCCGTCGCCGCGTCGGAGCGCGCCGCACCTTGAGCCGGCCCGCAGCGGGCGGGCGACGATGCGAGTGGTTCGCGGTCGCGCGGCGTCAATCGAATCTTACGAGATTTGCCTTAGGACGGGCGGAGCGTGCGCGCGCGGTCGCGCGTGCATCGGCGTGCATAAGGGAAACTACGTATGGCCCTCGTTTTCCGCATCCGATCCGTCACGCTGCGCCTGGGCGGTCTGGTCGGCCTGATCTTCGTCGGCATCGTCCTGCTGGCGGCGTGGAGCGCTTTCCAGCTCAAGCACGAACTGCTCGAAGCACAGCAGGAAAAAACCAAGAACCTGGTCGAGGCGGCGGCGAATTCCGCGCAATCCTTCTACCAGCGGGCGCAGAAGGGCGAGTTCAACGAAGCGACCGCCCAGGCCATGGCGAAGGTCGCCATCCGCGGCATGCGCTATGCGGGCGGCGAGTATTTCTTCGTCTATGACGACAAGGGCACGAACGTCGTCCATGGCGCGAAGCCGGAACGCGAAGGAAAGAATTTCCTCGATACCCAGGATGCCAAGGGCTACGCCTATCTGCCCGACATGATCAAAGAGGCCAAGAGCGGCGGCGGCTATATCTATTACTGGTTCCCCAAGCCCGGCTCGAACGACGCCTTCCCGAAAATCTCCTACGTCA
>JASHTP010000479.1 GCA_030040495.1 Alphaproteobacteria bacterium | reverse complement strand
GCGCGGATGGCATCGGCCGGGCGGAAGGGGCGCATCGACACCACCAGCGGCCCGTGGAAGCGCTCGGTCGGCGCGGTGGCGATGCGGGTGCGGTACATCGGCACCACCGTGCCGGCCTCCATGTGCCGGAGCCGGAGCCCGGCATCGAGCAGCGGCCACTCGAAGGAGAAGGAGCAGCCGAGCACGAAGGCTACGAGATCGTCGCGCCAGTAGTCGGCGATGTCGGTCGGCGCCGCGATCTCGCGTCCGTGCTCGAAGACGCGGTAGCGCGGCACGTCGTGGCGGATGTCGATGTCTTCGCCCAGGCTCGGCAGCTCCGGCCGGCCCGGCCTTCCCACCGCCAGCACCGGGCAGGGCTTCGGATTCTGCAGGCAGAAGCGCAGGAATTCGTCGGCCCAGTCCGCGGTCAGGATCGCGACATTGCCCTGCACCCGCCCCGGCGCAAGCCCGCTGGTCTGGCCGGTGATCTCGCCGCGCCGCACGCGCCGGCGCACCGCCTGCGGCGAGCCCTCGCCCGCCCTCGCCTGCCCGTCATCCATGCGCGATGCCCTTTCCGTCGCGTCCAGCGCCGCAGTCTAGCGCGACGGCGCGGCGGCGGCCATCGGACGGGACGCGGCGGCGCCCTTGACAGCGACGGGGCCGCGGCAAGGATCGCGCCATGCGGTTGCGCATCCTTCTCGGCAGCCTGCTGCTGGTCCTGGGCCTCGCGCTCTACGCGCTGGCGGTGATGGCGGCGGCGACGCGGCTGCTGCCGGACAACCAGGCGGTGGAGCTCGCCTTCTATGCGCTCGCCGGCATCGCCTGGATCTTCCCGGCGGCGCGGCTCACGCGCTGGATGCAGCGGGCCCGGCCGTTCCGTCCGCCGCCCGAGTGAGCGCGCTCAGTGATCGCCGAAGAGAAAGGCGAGCAGCACGTAGCGCGTCCCCGCCGTCACATGCATCGCCTCGTGCAGCAGCGAGGAGGAGAAGACGATGGCGGCGCCGGTCTCGGGCCGGTAGCGCTGATCGCCGAACTCGGGGAAGCGCAGCTCGCCGCCTTCGAACTCCTCGGTGTTGAGGTTGATCGACATGGCGAAGCGGCGATAGGCGACGATGGCCTCGGTATTGTCGCGATGACCGTGCAGCTCGCCGCCGCGCTCGCCTTCGTAGCAGCCGATGCGCAGGCGCTCGCGCTTCGTCACCTGGTACTGATAGGCGCGGTGGATCTCGGGGAAGAGGCGGCGGCGCAGCCGCGACTCCACCAGGTTGATCATGTCGTTCTCGACCAGCCAGTGGTCGATGCGGTCGCCGCGGCCATATTCGGGAATGCGCGTCTTGTAGTCGGTAGCGATGTTGTCATCGCCATGGCGCGCCTCGACGAAGACGTTGCCGCGCGTCTTGTAGACGTTGATCAGCCGCTCGCAGTCGGTGCGGCCGAGCACGTCGGGGACGACCAGCACCGGCGGATGCGGCGCCATCAGCACCGGGCGGCGCTCGGCGGCGAGGCGTTCGACCAGCGCCAGCGCCTCCGCGGCCTGCGTCTCCGGCGTCTCCTTCAGGAGCGCGAGCACGTGGTGGTTGGGACGCAGCACCACCGTCGTCGGCTGGTCGCGGTTGCCGGCGTTGAACTCGCGGAAGATGTCGCCGGTGCGGTCGAGCAGCACCGGGAAGGGCAGCGCCTGCTCCATCGCCGCCTTGGCCGGCTCGAGCGTCACCGCGAAGAGCAGTGCGCCGGCGGCGGCGAAGCGCTCGCGCCGCGCGCGGAAGCCGTCGAGCGCCGCCACCACCGCGGCGGTGAATTTCGGGCAGAAGATGACGGCCCTGGCATGGCCGGCGACGGCGTCGCCGTTGAGATCGACGGGCTCGCCCTCGAGCGACTTCAGCAGGCAGTCGGGGGCGATGTCGCCGGCGGCGAGCGGCGCCTTGAACAGCGGCCGGGGCAGGCTCGGCGGCGTCGCCATCGGCCTCGGCTCAGCGCGGCGCGCCGCGGCGCGGCGCCTGATCGGCGAACCAGAAGGCGAAGAGCAGCATGCTGACGGCCTCGCCGTCCTCGGACAGCGGCAGCACCAGCAGCTCGTGCCGGGACGAGCGCTCGTCGAGGACATAGTCGCCGCTGGTGCGGTAGGGCGCGCCGCGCTCGACGATCTGGCGGCAGCGCCGCGCGAAATGCTCGCGCAGCTCCGGCAGCGGCAGCTCGTCGAGCAGCTTGCCGGTGACCTCGGCGCCGATCTTGTGCACCAGGTTTTCGCCGCAGAGGCGGACGCGGAAGCGCAGCGGCTCGCGCAGCACGTCGAGCAGGCCGACATTGCCGAGGAGATAGGCGAAATCGAGCGGATCGATGTCGCGCCGCGACGGAAAGCGGCGCGGGCCGCGCTTCGTCTCCCAATAGTCGAGGAGACGCAACAGCGGCGCCGCCGTCAGCTCCTTGTCGACGAGGTCCATGGCCGCGCTCATACCGAGACCCCGGCCGCCTGTCCGACCGAGCCGCCGGCCAGCCGACCGAAGACGGCGCCGGAGAGCAGCCCGGTGCCGCCGGGATAATTGAAATAGAAGAGGCCGCCGACGAGCTCGCCGGCCGCAAAGAGGCCCGGAAGGGGCTCGCCCTCGGTGTCGATGACGCGCGCCGCGGTGTCGATGCGCAGCCCGCCGAAGGTGAAAGTGATGCCGCAGGTCACCTGATAGGCCTCGAAAGGCGGCGTATCGAGCGGGTTCGCCCAGTTCGACTTGGGCACGGCGAGGCCCTCGGTGCGCCGCCCGTCCTTGACCGTGGGATCGAAGGGGATGTCCTGCCGCACCGCGCGGTTGAAGGCGGCGATCTCCGCGACGAAAGCCTGCCGGTCGATGCCCTCGAGCTTCCCGGCCAGCTCGGCGATGGTGTCGGCGCGCGCCTTGGTCACCTGGCGGATGCGATACTCCTCGCGCAGCAGATGCAGCACCTTGCCGTCGAACACCTGCCAGGCGGTCTGCGCCGGCTGCTCAAGGATGGCGCGGCCGTATTTGGCGTAGGTGTAGTTGCGGAAATCGGCGCCCTCGTCGACGAAGCGCCGGCCGGTGGCGTTGACGATGACGCCGAAGGGATAGGAGTGCTTCTGGAAATTGTCGCCGACGGCGAGGTCGCCAAATTCCGGCGCGTTGCGGTCCCAGGCGACCGCGTGGCAGCCGGACCAGTTGCCCCAGGGCATCGCTCCGGCGTCGAGCGCCATGCGGATGCCGTCGCCGGTGTTGAAGCGCGTGCCGCGCACCTTGGCGAGATCCCAGCCGGGGCCGAGATAGCGCGTGCGCCATTCGGCGTTCGCCTCGAAGCCGCCGCTCGCCAGCACCACCGCCTTGGCGGCGATGTCGAAGCTGCGCTCGCCGCGGCGCACATGGACGCCGCGCACGCGGCGCTCGTCTTGCAGCAGCTTGAGCGCGCGGGTGCCGTAGAGGATGTCGATGCCGAAGCGCCGCGCCGCCTCGTGCTCGGCGGCGACGAGGCCGGGCCCGCCGCCCACCGCCTCGACCGTGAGCCCGCCCCAGAAGCGCGTCTTGTCGCCGACCTTGAAGGCCTGGCGGCCATAGGCGGGCAGGAACTTCACCCCCTTGCCGCGCAGCCAGATCAGCGTCTCGAGGCTGCGCTCGATCATGATCTCGGCGAGGTCGGGATCGCTGCGGTACTGGGTGATGCGGCCGAGATCGTCGTAGAACTGCTCGCGCGTGTAAGTGCCGTAGTCGGTGCGCGCGATCTCCGCCGCGGTGAGGTCGGGAATGAGCTTCCTGAGATCGTCGACGCCGTCATAGACGGTGCGGATGGCGCCGGCGGTGAAGCGGCTGTTGCCGCCGCTCTCGGCCTCCGGGGCGCGCTCCAGCACCAGCACCGAGACGCCGCGCTCGCGCGCCGATAGCGCGGCCGACAACGCCGCGTTGCCGGCGCCCACGACCACGATGTCGCAGCTCATTTCCGCCATGGCTCTCCTCGCCGTGCCGGGGGATTAGGAGCGGCTGAGGGACGCGGTGTCAACGACAGTTGTCAGTTTTCGATTTTCAGTTATCAGTAGGGAGATTTGACTGACGACCGAGAACTGAAAACTGAAAACCGGGAGGCAGGCCCATGATCCGCGTGGCGATTCTCGACGACTACCAGGGCGTGGCGCTGGCGCTCGCGGACTGGCAGAGCCTGCACCCGCAGGCCACCATCCAGGCCTTCGCCGATCATCTCGACGATCTCGACGCCGTGGCGCGGCGCCTCCACACCTTCGATTGCGTCGTGGCGATGCGCGAGCGCACGCCCTTCCCGCGCACGCTCTTCGAGAAGCTGCCCAATCTGCGGCTGCTGATCACCACCGGGGCGCGCAACGCTTCGATCGATCTCGCCGCCGCCACCGACCGCAAGGTGCAGGTCTGCGGCACCGACATGCTGCCCTACCCGACGGCGGAGCTCACCTGGGGCCTGATCCTCGCGCTCTTCCGCCACATCCCGCAGGAGGACCGCGCCGCCCGCGCCGGACGCTGGCAGACGACGCTCGGCCTCGGCCTCAACGGCAAGACGCTGGGGCTGCTCGGCCTCGGTCGGCTCGGCAGCCAGGTGGCGCGGGTCGGCCGCGCCTTCGGCATGGCGGCGATCGCCTGGAGCCAGAACCTGACCGCCGAGCGCGCCGCCGAGGCCGGCGCCGCGCTGGTGTCGAAGGACGAGCTCTTCGCGCGGTCCGACATCGTCAGCATCCATCTGGTGCTGAGCCCGCGCTCGCGCGGCCTCGTCGGCGCCGCCGAGATCGCGCGCATGAAGCCGACATCGTTCCTGGTCAACACCTCGCGCGGGCCGATCGTCGACGAGGCGGCGCTGCTCGCCGCGCTCAGCGAGCGGCGCATCGCCGGCGCCGGGCTCGACGTGTTCGAGCCGGAGCCGCTGCCCCGGAACCATCCCGTGCTCGCGCTCGACAATGTCGTGATCACGCCGCATCTCGGCTATGTCACCGAGGAGAACTACCGCCTCGCCTACGGCCACGCGGTCGAGGACGTCCGCGCTTTCCTCGCGGGCCGGCTGCTGCGGCCGCTCAACCAGGTGTAGCGCGCATACGAGCGGCCGCGCGGAAGATCGCCGCCGGCCGGGAAGGTCAGTCGGCAATCCTGTGGAGGTGCCGCAGGGCGCGCAGCAGCGGCAGGGCGGCAATGAGACCGCCGCACTGGGCGAGGACGAACCCCGGCGCATCGGCGGGCCGGATGCCGGCGAAACTGTCGGTCAGCGCCCGCGCCACCGTCACCGCCGGGTTGGCGAAGGAGGTGGAGGCCGTGAACCAATAGGCGCCGGTGATGTAGGCCGCGACCGCGAAGGCGGTCACCGGCGCACGGTGCGCCCGGCAGCCCCAGATGGTGACGAGAAGGCCGAAGGTGGCGACGGCCTCGGCGACCCATTGTCCGGTTCCCGTCCGGACATGCCGGCTGAGCTGCAACACCGGAAGCTCGAACATGACATGCGCGATCCAGACGCCGACGATGCCGCCGGCGAGCTGCGCCGCCAGGTAGGCGGCGGCAAAGCGCCAGCGCAGGCCGTCCGTCAGCGCCGCGGCCAGCGTCACGATCGGGTTCATGTGGGCGCCCGACCGCGGACCGAACGCGAGGATCAGGGCGACCAACGCGCCGCCGGTGGCGACGGCGTTGGCGAGCAGCGCCAAACCGGCGTTTCCGCCGCACAGCCGCTCGGCCATGATGCCGGAACCGACCACGGCGATGAGCAGGAAGCCGGTCGCGACGAACTCGCAAGCAGCCGCAAGCACCAGCGAGGGTTCGAGCCCGCGCGACATCGCCCGCGGCTTCGCCGCCAGCTCCGCGGTCACGGCAAGGCTTCCCGCGCGGACTCGACCGGAAGAAGTCCGATCTCTTGCGCCCGGCGCTTCAGGCTCGCC
Organism: Alphaproteobacteria bacterium; assembly: GCA_030040495.1. Classification (GTDB taxonomy): domain Bacteria; phylum Pseudomonadota; class Alphaproteobacteria; order ATCC43930; family CGMCC-115725; genus DAHUYF01. The sequence goes on along the minus strand of JASHTP010000479.1, from coordinate 1,808 downwards.
GGATCGAGCGTCTCCACCGGCAGGGCGACGAGCATGTGAATGCGGCGTTCGAGCGCCCTCAGCGCGGCTCTGAACGCTTTGCGCCGCTCGGCCGGAGTCCCTTCCGCCGCGGCGGGGTCGGGCAGGCCCCAATGCGCGGTGACCGGATGTCCCGGCCAGATCGGGCACACCTCGCCGGCGGCGTTGTCGCACACCGTGACGATCAGATCCATTGCCGGCGCGTCGGCGCCGGCGAATGCGGTCCAGCTCTTGCTGCCCAGGCCCTCGACCGGAATATCCAGCGATCGCAGCAGCTCCAGCGACAGCGGATGGACCGCACCCTTGGGGTTGCTTCCGGCGCTGAAGGCACGGAATCGATCGGCGCCGAGATGGTTCATGACCGCTTCGGCGAGGATGCTCCGCGCGGAATTTCCGGTGCACAGAAAGAGGACGTTGAACGGCTTGGGCATAAGCTCGTCTCCGGCGCTTCGGGAGCTTGGGCGAAAGACCCCGCGGGGGTCGGCGAGCCTCGCTCCGGGCGGTTCCCTCCTCGACGCGTCAGCCCGCCGGCGCCGTCTTCGGCAACTCGGCTTCGGCCATTCTGATCTTGCCGATTTGATCGAGGCGCTTCTGGAGACTGAGCCGGTCCAGCTTTTCCAGCGGCAGGCTGGCGAAGATCTTGATGCGGTTGTCGAGCAGGAAATAGACCTGCTTGAACAGCTCCCGCTGCTTGTCCTCCGGCCCCGCGAAGGCGGCGGGATCTTCGACGCCCCAATGCGCCGTCATCGGCTGGCCGGGCCATACCGGACAGACCTCGCCCGCCGCCTGATCACAGACCGTGAACACGAAATCCAGCGGCGGGCTGTTCGGGCGGGCGAACTCGTCCCAGCTCTTGCTGCGCAGGCCCTCGGTCGGATGGTGGAGCCGCTTCAGGAGCTCGACCGTCATGGGATGAACTTCCCCGCGCGGATGGCTCCCGGCGCTGCAGGCGTGGAAGCGATCGTGCCCCCAGCGGCGCAAGATCACCTCCGCCATGATGCTGCGGGCGGAATTTCCCGTGCAGAGGAAAAGGACGTTGTAGGGCCCGGCCATGGCGGTGCTCAGCCGTTCGACGCGCAGCACGCCGTCTCCGCGGGCGCGGATTGGCTCGGCGCGACGGTCGGGGCGCAGCAGGCCGACGCGCTCGTCACCGGGGCGAGATCGACGCTGTCGCCGTAAACCGTGCTTTCGCCATGGGTCAGGAACGCCTCCCAGGCCACGCCCTGGGGATCGGCGATCCACGACTTCTCGGACCGCGCATAGCAGCAGGTCGTGGCGCCCTGCTCGAGCACGGGTCCCTCGGCCTGCTTGAGCCGCCCATAGACTTCGGCGAGCTCGTCGGCGCGCTCGACCTGGATGCCGAGGTGATCGAGGCCGAGATGGTCCCGTCCGCGACAGGAGATCGCGAAGTTGACGCGCGGGTCCTCCAGCATCCATTTGGCGTAATCGGGCTTGACCACGCTCGGCTCGGCCGAGAAGAGCGTCGAATAGAAGCGGATCGAGCGCTCCAGATCGTCAACGGCGACGTGCACGTGCAGGCGTTTCATGCTGTTTTCCTCCTGTCGCAAGGGCGGTGGCGGGATTGCAGACGGGGGCGCAGGCGCCCTCCGCGCCGCAGCAATTCTCGGTCAGGTATTGGAGCACCGCGTTCATGGCGGCGAAGTCGGCGGCATAGATCAGTTGCCGGCTTGCCCGGCGCTGCGCGATCAGCCCGGCGTGCTGGAGCGTCCGCAGGTGGAACGACAGCGACGACGGCGGCACGCCCAGCCGCTCGGCGAGCACGCCGGCCG
>JASHTP010000478.1 GCA_030040495.1 Alphaproteobacteria bacterium | reverse complement strand
CATCCCTATACGCGCCGGCTGCTCGCGGCCGAGCCGCGGCTCGCGCCGTGATCGAAGCGCAGGGTCTCACCGCGCGCTTCGGCGCGACGCTCGCCCTCGACGGCGTCTCCTTCGCCGTGGCGGCGGGCGAGGCCTACGGCATCGTCGGCGAGAGCGGCTCCGGCAAATCGACGCTGCTGCGGCTCTTGGCGGGGCTGGAGGAGGGTTGGTCGGGGCGGCTCGCGATCGCCGGCACGCCGGTGCCGTCGCGCCGGCGGCGCCTCGGCTGGTCCGGCGTGCAGATGGTGTTCCAGGACCCCTATGGCTCGCTCCATCCGCGCCACACCGTCGACCGCACCCTGGCGGAGCCGCTGGCGATCCATGGCGTCGCTGGCGGCGAGGCGAGGATCGCCCAGTCGCTCGCCGCGGTCGGGCTCGGGCCGGAGCACCGCTTCCGCTATCCGCACCAGCTCTCGGGCGGGCAGCGCCAGCGCGTCGCCATCGCCCGCGCCCTGATCCTGGCGCCGCGCCTGCTGCTGCTCGACGAGCCGACCGCCGCGCTCGACGTCTCGGTCCAGGCCGAGATCCTGGCGCTGCTGGAGCGGCTGCGGCAGGAGCGGCGGCTCACCACCCTGCTGGTGAGCCACAATCTCGCCATCGTGGCCCGGCTCTGCGCGCGCGTCGCGGTGATGCGCCAGGGGCGTTTGGTCGAGGAGCTCGCCGCCGAAGATCTCCGCGCCGGCCGGGCGCGGGACGCCTATACACGCGAGCTCATCGCAGCGAGCCGGGGCTATCGGCGCTCGACGCCGTAGCGGCAAGGCGATGGATGCGTCCTTCGACAGGCTCGGCATGAGGAGCCGTCTTGACGGCATCTGCCCGATGCCACTCTCGCTTTTCCTCATTCTGAGCCTGCCGAAGGCCGCACGGACCGGCGTGCCGCCGGCCAAAGCCGGCGCAGCCGGGCGCGGTTGGCGGCGAGCCAGTAGAGCGCGATCAAAGTGAAGGCGTTGTCGATGGCACCGGCGCGGCGCAGGCGCTGGATCTCGGCGTAGGGTTTCACCACCACCTTGATGTCCTCGTGCTCGTCGGCGAGCCCGTGGATGCCGCCGGCACGGCTGGCATCGACGCGGCCGCAGAACAGCGCCACCGTCTCGGTGGTGCCGCCGGGGCTGGTCAGGAAGCGGTGGATCGGCACCAGCTCGCCCTCGACGACGAGGCCAGCCTCCTCCTGCGCCTCGCGCCGCGCCACCGCGGTCTCGGCCTCGCCGGCATGGTCGACGATGCCGGCGACGATCTCGAGCTGCCGGGCGGAGAAGCCGGCGAGATGGGCGGCGAGGCGGAACTGCTCGACCAGCACCACCGCGTCGCGCCTGGGATCGTAGAGCAGCAGCCCGACGGCCCGGCCGCGCTCGAACACCTCGCGCGTGAGCTCCGCGCTCCAGCCGCCGCCATAGAGACGGTGGCGCAGACGGTAGCGGTCGACGCGGAAGAAGCCCTGATAGGCGATCTCGCGGTCGAGGATCTCGAGCCCCTCGTCGCTCACGGCGCAAGTCTAGGAAGAAGCGGGCGGCGGAACAATCCGCCGCGTGTCAGCCGCCGAGGCGCTGGCTCAGCCCGTCACCGAGGCAGCCGTCGGCGGCGCGGCGCTGCGCCTCGGCGAGGCGGATGCGCATCGTCGCCATGCAGAGCGCGAGCGGCGCCGAGGCGGCGGGCGACGCGGCGGGGTAGGGGATCATCGCGTCGCTGCCGCGATAGAGCTCGCCGATCCAGCCGCCGAAGCCGCCGCAGCAATTGCTGAGCTGGCCCAGGCGATGGATGGTCCAGCCTTGCGGCAGCAGCGCCAGCGCGGCGTCGAGCGAGCGCGTGTAGGGCGGCACCGGCTTCGCCATGCCGAGCTCGCGCTGGATGGCGTAGTCGAGATACTCGCTGCCCTCCTTGGCGCTTTGCAGCATGGTGACGAGCTTTGCCAGATCCATGGCCGGGCACCTTCCGAGCGCGGCGGCGACGGCGGGATGCTAGCGGCGGAGCGGCGCAGGAGAGAGGGGCAAAATAGTGTCACGCCCGCGGCTTCGGCGGGGCGCCGCCGAGCCGCACCGGCTCGGAGAGCGGCAGGCGCACGCGCATGAGCAGGCCGGCGGGAACGCGGTTCTCGGCCGCGATGGTGCCGCCGAGCGCCTCGACGTTGCGCCGCGCGATCCAGAGGCCGATGCCGAAATGGCTGTCGTGGCCGTCGCTGCGCGTCGGCACGCGCTCGGAGAAATAGCGGTCGAAGATGCGGCCGAGATTCTCCGGCGCGACGCCGGGGCCGCCATCGCCGACCAGCAGCTCGGCGAAGCCATCGCGCGCCTCGAGCCGGACGCCGATGCTCTCGCCCTCGGGCGAGAAGGACACGGCGTTGTCGAGGAGATTCTCGATCACCGTCTCCACCATCTCCTCGTTGGCATGGGCGACGACGCGCGGCGCCACCTGGGCCCGGAGCGACAGCCGGCGCTCGACGAGGGTCTCCGCCAGGGCCTGCAGCAGGCGGCCGAGCAGGCTCGAGAGATCGATGTCGGTGCGCGGCATGTCCATCACGTCGGCGGTCGCCTCGTCGAGCCGGCGCGCCGAGGCGACGAGCCCGTCGAGCTTGTCGAGCGAGGTCTCGATCAGGCCGATGGCGCGCAGGCCGCGCTGGTTTTCCGCGGCGAGGGTGCGCTTCAGCGGCTCCAGCGACTGGCGGATGACCGCGATGGGCGTCTTGAAGGCGTGCGCATTGTCCTCCGCGGCGCGGCGGATGTCGCGCGCCGAGGCGTCGAGCACGTCGACCATGTGGTCGAACTCCTCGGCGACCTCGGCGAGCTCGGGGATGTCGTTCTGGGCGCGGAAGGAGCCGCCGCCGGCGCGGCGCTCGCGGATGGTGCGGGCGCGCTCGGTAAAGCGCCGGAGGCCGCGCCGCACGCTCCAGAAGGTGGTGATGGTGAGCAGCACCATGGCGAGATAAATCGCCGCGGCGATGCGCACCTCCGGCGTCGCCCAGTAGGGACGGCCGAGATTGGAGCCCGGCAGCGCGCTCGCCGCGGTCGAGGTCACCACCACCCAGCAGCCGGCCGGCGTCTTGAGCGGCGTCATCGAAGTCACGACCTCGTCGTCGCCCTGGGGCGTGCGGTAGCGCAGCGCGAAGGGGAACTCGCCGTCGCAGCTCGCCGACAGCCGGTCGAGCACGCCCTGGCGGCGCAGCGTCTCGCGCTCCGCGTCGAGCTGGGCCGCCGGCACGGCAGGCCAGGAGGCGACGTAGAAGAAGCC
>JASHTP010000477.1 GCA_030040495.1 Alphaproteobacteria bacterium | reverse complement strand
GGCGAGGCGCGCGCGCATCTCAGGGACTATCTCGCACGCGGCTATCACGGCGACATGGGCTGGCTCGCCGTGCGCGCCGACGAGCGCGCCGACCCGCAGGCGCTCTGGCCCGAGGCGAAGAGCGTCGTCGTGCTCGGCATGAACTACGCGCCCGAGGACGATCCGCTGGCGCCGTTGCCCCAACGCGAGCGCGGCGGCATCTCGGTCTATGCCCGGGGCCGCGACTATCACGATGTGATGAAGTCGCGGCTCAAGGCGCTGGCGCGCTTCATCGACGAGCGCTGGCCGGGCGCGCTCAAGCTCTTCGTCGACACCGCGCCGGTGATGGAGAAGCCGCTCGCCGAAGCCGCGGGGATCGGCTGGCAGGGGAAGCACACCAACCTGGTCTCGCGCGGCTTCGGCTCCTGGCTCTTCCTCGGCGAGATCTATCTCGCCCTCGAGCTCGCGCCCGACGCGGCGGAAAGCGACCATTGCGGCGAATGCCGGCGCTGTCTCGAGATCTGCCCGACCGCGGCCTTTCCCGCGCCCTACCGCCTCGATGCGCGGCGCTGCATCTCCTATCTCACCATCGAGCACAAGGGCCACATCGCCGCCGAGCTGCGGCCGCTCATCGGCAACCGCATCTATGGCTGCGACGATTGCCTTGCCGTCTGCCCCTGGAACAAATTCGCGCGGCCGACGCGCGAGCCCGGCTTCGCGCCGCGCGCCGGCCTGTCGGCACCGCTTCTCGCCGAGCTGGCGACGCTCGACGACGGCGCCTTCCGCCGGCTCTTCTCGGGCTCGCCGGTGAAGCGCATCGGCCGCGACCGCTTTCTGCGCAACGTGCTCATCGCCATCGGCAACAGCGGCGAGAAGCGCCTCCTCGCCGCGGTGCGGCCGCTCATCGGCGATCCGTCGCCGCTGGTGCGCGCCATGGCGGTCTGGGCGCTGGCGCGGCTGGCCGACGCGGCCGAGATCGCGGCGTTGCGCGCGGCGCGCCTGGCAGCCGAGCCGGACGCCGACGTGCGCGAAGAGTGGCGAGCGGCATGATGGCCCGGCCGACATGACGCCGGCGACCATCTTCTTCGTCCATCACGGCGAGACCGAGTGGAACCGCGAGCGGCGCTATCAGGGACGGCGCGATTCGCCGCTGACGGCGGAAGGCCTTATCCAGGCGACGCGGGTGGCGGTGCTGCTGGCGCGCGAGATTCAATCAGTGGACGGCGTAGGTCTCGTGAGCAGTCCGCTCGGGCGCGCGGTCGCGACGGCGAAGATCATCGGCGCCGCGCTCGCTCTTCCGGTGTCGACGGATGCGCGCCTGGTCGAGCTGTCGTTCGGGCAATGGGAAGGGTTGACGCCGGACGAGATCGCCGCCGCCTTTCCGGCCGCGCTCGCCGGCGCATCGCGCTGGGACCAGTATTTTCGCGCGCCGGGCGGCGAGAGCTTCGAGGCCGCAGCGGGGCGGCTCGGCGCCTGGCTCGCGGAGTGTCGGCGGCCGACCATCCTCGTCGGGCACGGCGTTGCCGGCCGCATCCTGCGGGGACTCTATGCCGGGCTCCCGCGGGACGAGGCCCTGCGTCAGCCGGTCCGGCGCGATGCCGTCTTCAAACTCGACGCCGGGAGCATTAACCTCCTGGACGCGGCGCAGCGCCGGTGAACGGGAGGCAGGGATGGGCGAGAACACCGACTGGCGGCAGCACGGCGTGCGCGTGGTCAAGGGCTCCGAGCTCGACACCAATACGGCGCAGACGCCGGGGATGAACCGCGCCGCCGCCATCACCTATGCCAATGCCGGGGCGCAGAAGCTCTGGGCCGGCACGGTGACCATCCACGCCAACGCCAAGACCGGCGCGCACCACCATGGCGAGGTGGAAAGCGTCATTTACGTGGTGAAGGGCAAGGCGCGCATGCGCTGGGGCGAGAAGCTCGAATTCATGGCCGAGGCCGGGCCCGGCGATTTCATCTATGTGCCGCCCTACGTGCCGCATCAGGAAATCAACGCCAGCACCAGCGAGCCGCTCGAATGCGTGCTCTGCCGCAGCGGCCAGCAACCGGTGGTGGTCAATCTCGACATCACGCCTGTCGAGCCGCCCGAGGAAGTGCGCTGGATCGATCCGATCCACCGGCATTGAGCGCTTGCCGCCGCCTGCTGCGCGCGCTAGGGTGACGGCGATGACGACGAGCACGACCCGAACCCGACTTTATTGGCGCCGCTGGTTCATTCCGGCGGCCTAGGTTCGCGCATCTCGTCGTAGACACCGAAGCCGCCCCGATCCGAGGCGGCTTTCGCGTTTCCTGGCAACACTCGTTCAAAGCGTCGAACATCCGCCCGCGGGACGGCTTCCGAAAGACGGAGGCTGGCGATGAACGATTTCGATGTGGTGACCGGGCCCGCGCCGGGCGGCGGCGCGGCGAGGCTGAAGCCGTCCTCTGCGCCCGGCGGCGCCGAGAAGAAGCTCGGCGAGCACGGTGCGGCGGAGCGCCCCTCCCTGCCCTCTCCCGCAAGGCGGGAGGGAGAGAAGGAGTGAGGCGGCTCACGCCGAGCGGGCGGCCTTGAGCAGGTCCGCGAGCTTCTGCGCGGGATCGGCGAGCCGTTCCGGCGGCAGCTTCGCGCGCAGCGCCACCAGCCGGCGCAGCACCGCCATGTCGCGGCCGGTATTGACGGTGATCGCCGCTTCGATGCGGCCTTCGCGGTCGAGGCCGAGCAGCGTGAACGCCGTGGACGCGTCGCCGCGCAGGATCGGCTCGAGCCCCGGCTCGAACAGGCCGAGCGCCTGGACGTTGCAGTCATACTGGTCGGTCCAGAGCCAGGGCAGCTCGGCATAGGGCTCGCCCGCCCCCAGCATGGCAGCGGCCACCGCAGCCGCCTGGTTGAGCGCCACCTGCCAGGATTCGACGCGGATGGCGCGGCCGAGGATCGGGTTGTCGTGGCGGGTCGCATCGCCCGCGGCGAAGATGTCGGGATCGCCGGTGCGGCCCGAGGCGTCGGTGCGGATGCCGTCCTCGACGGCGAGGCCCGCCGAGGCGGCGAGCGCCGTGTTGGGCAACGCGCCGATGCCGGCGATGAGCAGATCGCAGGGATAGCTTTGCCGGCCGGTCTCGACCAGGAGCCGCCCATCGGCGCCGCGCGCGACGCCGGCGAGCCGCGCATCGAACTCGAACTCGACGCCATGGCCCGCATGCAGCGCGCGCACGAAGTCGCTCACCACCGGCGGCACGGCGCGGCTCATCAGCCGCGGCGCCATCTCGAGCACGGTCACCCGGGCGCCGAGCTTCGCCGCCGAAGCGGCGATCTCGAGGCCGATGAAGCCGCCGCCGATGAGGACGAGCTCGACGCCCGGCCGCAGCGCCGCGCGGATCGCCTCGGCGTCGGCGAGGCTGCGCAGGTAGTGGATCGGCACACCGTCGAAGGGGTGCGGCAGATGCCGCGCCCGGCAGCCGGTCGCCAGCAGCAGCTTGTCGTAAGGGATGCGCTCGCCATCGGCGAGCGTGACGAGCTTCGCCGCGCGGTCGATGGCGACCGCGGCGGCGCCGAGCTTCAGGTCGATGCGCTGCTCGTCGTAGAAAGACTGCGGCTTCAGCAGGAGCTGCGAGGCGGCGAGGCCGTCGGTGAGGAAGGCCTTGGAGAGCGGCGGCCGGTCGTACGGCGGATAGGGCTCGTCGCCGATGAGCGTGATCGCCGCCTGAGGCGCCTTCTGGCGCAGCACCTCGGCCGCGCGCATGCCTGCCGGCCCGGTGCCGACGATGACGAGACGAAGCGGGTCGCTCACGGCGCGGACAGGTCCCCTCACCCTCCCGTCGCTGCGCGACGGGTCCCTCCCACTCCCGCGAGCGGGAGGGGGTTACGTTCAATGCAGATGCACGTACTCGTACTCGACCGGCAGATTGTTGATGCCGCGCTCGGGCGGCGCGATCCAGCTCGCCATCTTGCCGGGCACGGTGACGCGCTGCATCAGGCTCTTGACGAAGCTGCGGTCGCTTTCCGACGGGATCCAGCCCGGCAGCTTCGCCTGGTACTCGGCGGCGGAGATGGGGCGGCCTTCGGGGTCGACCGGCTGGTTCGCCCAGACGCCGATGCCGCGGCGGAAGCGCTCGCTCGGCAGCTTCAGCTCCAGCGCATGGCCGGCCTTGGCGATGAGCCGGTTCCAGCGCTTCACGCCGATCTCGCAATCGCGGATATAGGCGGTGCGCGTCACCTCGTTCATGGCATTGCGCAGCGGCACCTCCTCGCTGGTGACGCCGCCCTTGCCGTCGGGCTCCTCGAGGTGGAAGGTGCCCTCGCGGCAGATATGGTCCGGGTAGGTGGCCTCATCCGGCCGTCCCTTGATGCCGCTGGCGAAGTAGCTCGCGGCATTCGAGGAATTCTCGGCGCCGAAGAGATCGAGCGACGAGGTGAACCAGAAATTGAGATAGCGCTGCACCGTCGGCAGATCGACGGCGCCCTTGGCGCGGATCGCCGCGGGATCGTCGGTGCCGAGCTCCTTCATCACCTCGAGCGCGCGGCGGATGACGCGGCCGATGCCGGTCTCGCCGACGAACATGTGATGCGCCTCTTCGGTGAGCATGAAGGTGCAGCTGCGCGACAGCGGGTCGAAGCTGCTTTCGGCGAGGCTCTTCAGCTGGAACTTGCCGTCGCGGTCGGTGAAATAGGTGAACATGAAGAAGGAGAGCCAGTCGCTGATCGGCTCGTTGAAGGTGCCGAGGATGCGCGGCTTGTTGCGGTCGCCGGAATGGCGCG
>JASHTP010000476.1 GCA_030040495.1 Alphaproteobacteria bacterium | reverse complement strand
CAGACCCTGGTCCCGCCCGTCTTCCTGCCGATGGTGATCGTCGCGGCGGCGATCGAAGGGGCGGTCCTTGCACGCCGCGGCGGCTATGACTGGCGGGCGGCGCTGGCCTCGCTCAGCGATGCGCTCGGCCGCGAATATGTCGTTCACCGCTTTCTTCCCTGGAGCATCGCTGCGCCGGTGATCGTTTGGGCCTGGGCCCATCGGCTCACCACCCTGCCGCTCGGCGCGCCGCTGGCGATCGCCGTGCTCTTTGTCGGTCAGGAATTTTGCTACTACTGGTTCCATCGCGCCTCGCACCGCATCCGCTGGTTCTGGGCGACGCACGCCATCCATCATTCGAGCAACGAGCTCAACCTGTCGGCCGCCTTCCGCATCGGCTGGTTCGACCGCGTCAGCGGCAGCGGCATCTTCTACGCGCCGCTGGTCTGGCTGGGATTTCCGCCGATCGCCGTCTTCGCCGTGCTGACCTTGAACCTGCTTTACCAGTTCATTCTGCACACGACCTGGATCCCGAAGCTGGGCTGGCTCGAACATGTGTTCAACACGCCGTCCCATCATCGCGTGCATCACGCGGCGAACCTGCCCTATCTCGATGCCAATTATGGCGGCGTGCTGATCCTCTTCGATCGCCTGTTCGGCACCTTCGTCGCCGAACGCGACGATCTGCCTTGCCGCTACGGCCTGGTGAAGCCGCTCAAGACCAGCAATCCCGTGCTGTTCAATTTCTTCGAATGGCGGGCGCTGGCGCGCGATCTCTGGCAGGCGCGAAGCTGGCACGAACGAGCGCTTTATCTCTTCGGCCCGCCGGGCTGGCGGCCCGACGGCCGGGGCGCGACCACCGAAGATTTACGTCGCGCCGTGGCCGCGGCGGAGTAGGCTTCCGCCTGAAGCTTGGGGGGAAGCCATGCGGAGCCGGGCCGGAGCGCTCGCCGTCGTCATCGCGCTGTCATGGGCGCCGCGCCCGGCCGCGGCGCAGGACTGGCCCGCTTATGGCGGCGACGACGGCGGCACGCGCTACTCCGCGGCGCGGCAGATCACCCGCGACAATGTCGCCCGGCTCGCCCCCGCCTGGACCTACCACACCGGCGAGGTGGAGCGGCGCGGCGCCGCCTTCGAGCGCAGCGCCACCGAGGTGACGCCCATCCTCGCCGAGGGCAAGCTGGTCTTCTGCACGCCCTTCGACCGCGTCGTCGCCCTCGATCCCGCGACCGGGCGCGAAATCTGGGTCTTCGATCCCGGGCTTCCCGCCGGCTTCATGCCGGGCAGCGGCTTCATCTGCCGCGGCGTCGCGGTCTGGCGCGACCCGGCCGCTGCGGCCGGCGCCGCCTGCGCCGCGCGCGTCTTCCTCGGCACCAATGATTCGCGTCTCATCGCCCTCGACCTCGCCACCGGCAAGCGCTGCGCCGGGTTCGGCCGGAATGGCGAGATCAAGCTCGCGCCGGATATTCCGCCGCTCTATCCCGGCGAGCTGCAGATCGACTCCGCGCCGGTCGTCGTCAACGGCGTGGTGATCGTCGGCTCCAGCGTCGATGACATGACGCGCGCGCGGGCGCCGAGCGGCACGGTCCACGCCTTCGACGCGGTGAGCGGCGCGCCGCGCTGGAGCTTCGATCCCGTGCCGCGCCGCGCCGACGACCCTGCCGCCGCCTCCTGGGGCGATGCCAGCTATCTGCACGCCGCGGGCGGCGGCGCCTGGGCCCCGATCTCGGTCGATCCCGCACGCGACCTCGTCTTCCTGCCGACGGCGGGGCCGACGGCGTCCTTCTATGGCGGCGAGCGCCCGGGCGACGATCTCTACACCTCTTCCGTCGTCGCCTTGCGCGGCGCCACCGGCGCGGTGGTCTGGCATTTCCAGACGACGCATCACGATCTCTGGGACGATGACGTGGCGGCGCAGCCGAGCCTCGTCACCCTCCATCGCGACGGGCGCGCCGTCGATGCCGTCGTCGTCGCCGCCAAGACGGGCTTCGTCTTCGTGCTCGATCGCGACACCGGCAAGCCGCTCTTCCCGGTCGAGGAGCGGCCTTTCCCGGCGAGCGACGTGCCGGGCGAGGCGACCTCGCCGACGCAGCCGGTGCCGCTGGCGCCGCCGCCGCTGGTGCCGCAGCGCCTCACCCCCGCCGACGCCTGGGGCCTCTTCTACGTCGACAAGCTCGTCTGCCGCCACCGGCTCGAGGCGCTCGACACGCGCGGCCTCTACACGCCGCCGAGCCTCACGGGCACCGTGCTCTTCCCCTTCACCGGCGGCGGCGGCAATTGGGGCGGCGGCGCCTTCGACGCCGAACGAGGCCTCTTCATCGTCAACACCATGCGCCTTGCCCATGTGGTGCGGCTGATCCCGCGCGCCGACTATGCCGCGGCGCGCGCCGCCGATCCCAAGGTGGAGATCGGCCGCGCGCTGGGCACGCCTTACGCGGCGGAGCGCTACCTGCTGACTTCGCCGCTCGGCATTCCCTGCAACGCGCCGCCCTGGGGCGTGCTGAGCGCCGTCGACCTCGCTTCCGGCACGATCAAATGGCAGGTGCCGCTGGGCGAGAAGGCGCTGGGGCTGATCCGCGGCATGCCCGGCATCGGCGGGCCGATCGTCACCGCCGGCGGTCTCGTCTTCATCGGCGCGTCGATGGACCACTATCTGCGCGCCTTCGATGTCGAGACCGGCAAGGAGCTGTGGCGCGCCAAACTGCCGGCGGGCGGCGAGGCGACGCCGATGACCTATGTCGCCGGCGGCCGCCAGTTCGTCGTCATCGCCGCCGGCGGCCATTTCCGCATGGACACGCCGCTCGGCGACGCGATCGTGGCCTTCGCGCTCCCGGAGTGAGCCCGATCACCCCTTGGGCCGCATCGTCGGGAAGGCGATGACGTCGCGGATCGACGGGCTGTCGGTCAGCAGCATGACCAGCCGGTCGATGCCGATGCCGAGCCCGCCCGCCGGCGGCATGCCGTATTCGAGCGCCTGGACATAGTCGGCGTCGAGCCGCTGCGCCTCCTCGTCGCCGCGCTCGCGCTCCGCCATCTGCGCCTCGAAGCGCTGCTGCTGGTCGAGGGGATCGTTGATCTCGGAGAAGGCGTTCGCCACTTCCCAGCCGTTGATGTAGGTCTCGAAGCGCTCGGTGAGGCGCGGGTCGCCGCGGTCGGTCTTGGCGAGCGGCGAGATCTCGCGCGGAAAGCCGGTGACGTGGATCGGCTGGACGAGCTTCGCCTCGACCCGCGCGGCGAAGACCGCCTCGAGCGCGCGGCCCCAGCCGGCGCCGTCGGCGACCTCGATCTTGAGCCGCCGCGCCGCGGCGCGCGCATCTTCATCGGCCGCGATCGTCAGGAAATCGACGCCGGTCTCGCGCTTCACCAGCGCCGCCATGCTCTCGCGCGGCCAGGGGCCGGCGAACTCGATCTCGCGCTCGCCATAGCGGATGCGCGTCTCGCCCAGCACCTCGCGCGCGATCTCGGCGATCAGCGTCTCGGTGAGGTCCATCATCGCGCCGTAGTCGACATAGGCCTGATAGAGCTCGAGCGAGGTGAATTCGGGATTGTGCCGCGGCGAGATCCCCTCGTTGCGGAAATTGCGGTTGATCTCGAACAGCCTGTCGGAGAGGCCGCCGACCAGCAGGCGCTTCAGATGCAGCTCCGGCGCGATGCGCAGATAGAGCTGCATGTCGAGCGCGTTGTGGTGGGTGACGAAGGGCTTCGCCGTGGCGCCGCCGGGGATGACGTGCAGCATCGGCGTCTCGACCTCTAGGAAGCCCCGGTCGATGAGCAGGCGCCGCATCGTCGCGATGATGCGCGAGCGCTTCTGCAGCACCGCCCGGCTCTCCTCGTTCATGATCAGGTCGAGATAGCGCTGGCGATAGCGCGTCTCGAGATCGGCGAGCCCGTGATACTTCTCCGGCAGCGGCAGCAGCGCCTTGGCGAGCACCGCGATGCGCGAGGCGTTCACCGTGAGCTCGCCGCGCCGGGTGCGGCGGACGATCCCCTCGACGCCGATGATGTCGCCGAGGTCGAGCAGGCCGAGCAAGGCGAGCTGCGCCTCGTCGAGCGACTTCCGGTCGCTGAAGATCTGGATCTTGCCGGAGGCGTCGTAGAGGTCGATGAACATGCCGCTGTTGCGGATGGCGCGGACGCGGCCGGCGACCGAGACGCGGTCCTCGGTGACGGCGTCGGGCGGCAGCTCGGCATAGCGCGCCTCGAGCTCCTTGGCCTCGGCGCTGCGCGGCCACTCATAGGGATAGGGATCGACGCCCAGCGCCTTCAGCGCGGCGAGCTTCTGCAGCCGCGCCGCGCGGAACTGGTTTTCCTCTCCCTCTTCTGGTTCTTCCGCCATGCCTGCTCCGTCGCCGAGAAGCGCCTGTTGTAATGCTTTGTCGCCAAAGCGCAACCGGCATCGCGCGGGAGCACGGAAGCGGCCTGTGGTCGGGCGGCGCCGCGCAGGAACGCCCGCTGCCGCTGCCGCCTTGGCCTCGGCGGGCGCGGCCGCCGAAGCGAGGGCGCAAATCGTCGGTGATTTTAGCGGCATCACCGCTGAATACGCTCCGCGTTCTAGGCGATAGAGATGGAGCGGCGGCGGCGCATCTTTAGAATGGCGGCGACGTCCGGAGTGTGCGGAGGTGAGTCCATGCTGCGCCTGGTGACATCCTTGCCCGCCGACGGAAACGGCGCGACCGCGATCGAATATGCGCTGATTGCCGGCCTCATCTCGATCGTCATCATCGCGGCTTGCATGACGATCGGCCAGACGATCGCGGCCAACTTCTTCGGCCCGATCGTCGGCGCGCTGACGCTGTGACGACGCCGATGCGCGGAGAAAAGCCGAGGTTTGATCGGTCTTTAGAGTGAAATGTAAGCGATCGTCCTCACGCTGCCTCATGCGAAAGTGCTAGGAGATCAACACGGCCGACGAACGCACGCGCGGCCTTTGGAGGAGTAGGAAGCATGCTTGCACTTGTCTCGAAATTCATCCGCGACGAGAGCGGCGCCACTGCGATCGAGTATGGCCTCATCGCCGCGCTGATCTCGGTCGTGATCATCGCCGCCCTGACGACGGTCGGCAAAAATCTGACGACCGTCTTCGACAACGTCGCCAACGCGCTCACCAACGCCAACTGAGCCGCGTCGGCCGCCAGCCTGCGGCCGGGAGGATCCGCTCTTCCCGGCCGGGGCGGCGGCACGCGATCGCGGCGCCAAGCGCGCCTCGTCGCATTCTTCGTCCAAGGACGAGATTTGATCGGTCTTTGGAGTGCAATCTAGGCGATCCTTCTAACGCTTCCCGTGCGAAGGTGGTAGGAGTTCCTTGCGGCCGACGAACGCACGCGCGGCCTTGTTGAGGAGTACGAATGATGCTTGCACATGTCTCGAAGCTCATGCGCGACGAAAGCGGCGCGACCGCGATCGAATATGGTCTGATCGCCGCGCTGATCTCCGTCGTGATCATCGGCGCCCTGACGCTGGTCGGTAACGACTTGACGGGCGTGTTCAACAACGTCGCCAACGCGCTCACCAACGCCAACTGAACCGCGTTGGCCGCCAGCCTGCGGCCGGGAGGATCCTCTCCTCCCGGACGCAGGCCGCCGCGAGCGGCGGCACGCGCCGGTGGAGCTTGCACGCGTGCTGGGCTGGCCGACCCTTACCGCCGTCGGCCGCTGCGGCGCCTGCCGCGGCAGCGCATAAAGCGCCGAATTCGCCTCTCTAGCTTTCCGCCACCATCTCCGCGCCGCTATCCGGAGGCCTGCGCCGCCATCGGCGAGGGCGTGCTCGCCGCGAGGTCCAGCACCTCGTCGTGGAAGGCGCGCAGCGTGCTGCGATGGCCGACGCTGACGATCGTCGGGTGCCAGGGCGCTTCGCGCAGGAGGCGATAGAGATGCGCCTCCATCGCCTCGTCGAGCGCCGATGTCGCCTCGTCGAGCACGACCACCGCCGGCTCGGCCAGGAAGACGCGCGCGAAGGCGAGCCGCTGCTGCTCGCCGACGGAGAGGCGCTGCGTCCATTGATCGGTCGCGTCGAGCTCGGGGGCCAGCGCGCCGAGCCCGACCTTGCGCAGCACGGCCTCGAGCTTCTCGCGCGGAATATCGGCCCCGTCATCGGGATAGACGAGCGCCTGCCGCAAGCTGCCGAGGGGGATGTAGGGCTTCTGCGGAATGAAGAAGACGCGTCCCGCGCCGAGACGCACCCGCCCGCGGCCGAACGGCCACAGGCCGGCGATGGCGCGCAGAACCGTGCTCTTGCCGACCCCGGTCGGCCCCACCAGCAGCAGCCCGCGCCCGGGTTTGGCGTCGAAAGCGAGGTCCGAGACCAGCGGCTTGCCGTCCGGCAGATCGACGGCAAGGCGATCGACGGCGATGCCTTCGCCCTGGTGCGCGATGGCGAGCTCGCCGGGCTCGCCGGCGCCCGCGGCGATTTCGGCCAGCGGCCGATCGAAGGAGGCGAGGCGCTGAACCATGGACTGCCAATTGGCGATGTCCGTGTAGGAGTTCACGATGAAGGACAGCGCGCCCTGCACCTGGCCGAACGCGTCCGCCGTCTGCTGCAGGCCGCCCAGCGTAACCTTCTTGGCGAAATAAAGCGGCGCCTGCACGATGTAGGTGAAGACGACCGACGATTGGCCGTAGCCGAAAACGAACCAGCCGACCAGCTTCTGGCGCTTCATGATCGCCCAGAAATTGTTGAACACATAGCCGAAGCGTCCGCCGAAGATCGCGAACTCGCGCGGCTCGCCGCGATAGAAGGCGACGCTTTCGGTGTTCTCGCGCAGCCGAACCAGGCTGTAGCGGAAATCCGCCTCGACGCGCTGCTGGTTGAAGTTCAGGCCGACCAGCGGCCGGCCGATCTTGACGGTGATGATGGTGCCGATCACCGCATAGAGCACGGCGAGCCAGACCATGAAGTAGGGGATGGTCACGCTGAAGGTGCCGCCGAGCGGGATGGTGACCGGTCCCGACAGCGACCACAGGATGAAGATGAAGGAAAACAGCGTCACCACGCTGCTGAGCAGGCCGAGCGACAGGTTGAGCGAGAAGGTGGTGAAGTCCCTCAGATCTTCGGCGATGCGCTGGTCGGGGTTGTCCGTCGGGCCGGCGGTCAGCTGCAGCCGGTAATAGGCGCGGTGGTCGAGCCAGCGCTGGAGATATCGGTCGGTCAGCCAGCGCCGCCAGCGGATCTGCAGCATCTGGGTGAAATAGGTCTGATAGACGCCGGACACCACCCAGAGCACCGCCAGGCCGCAGAACACCGCCAATTGATGGACGAAGCTGGTCTCGTCGTAGTTCTGCAGGGCGTTGTAGAAAGCGTTGCGCCAATAGTTGAACAGCACGCTAAGGCCGACCTGGGCGAGGTTCAGCGCCACCACGACGGCGAGCAGCACCCATGCCACCCAGCGCTCCTGCGAAACCCAGTAGGGCTTGGCCAGCTGCCAAGCGTCGCGGAGCGCGGTCCAGATTCCCTTACCACCCATGATGCGCACGCTCCCCTGTCGCCGGGCTTCGCTGCTTGTCGCTCATGCCGGAAACTCCCTACACTCGAGCCGTTCGCCCATGTCGGACCCTCGCGATTTTCCCAAGGAGCTGTGCCGCGGCGTCTGCCGCGCGCTCGCCCATCGCGGCTTCGCCACCTTGCACGAGGTCGCGCTCGCCAATGGCAGGCGGGCGGACGTTCTGGCGTTGGGGCGGGATGGCGAGCTCGTCATCGTCGAGATCAAATCTTCGGTAGCGGATTTCAAGAGCGACCGCAAATGGCCGGAATACCGCGAATTCTGCGACCGCCTCTACTTTGCCGTGCCGGGCGCGTTTCCGGTGGAGCTTATCCCCGAGGATTGCGGCCTCATCGTGGCGGACGGCTTCGGCGCCGCCTTCCTGCGCGAGGCTCCGGTCGAGCCGCTCGCCGCCGCCCGCCGGCGCGCCGTGCTGCTGCGCTTCGCCGCGCTCGCCGCCGGCCGGCTGCGCCGGCTCGTCGATCCCGAGATCGACGATCCGGAGCTTGCCTAGTCGGCGGTTCTCAGTCGTCAGTCGCTGAAAACTGAAAACTGAGAACTGATGACCGACAACTTTCCCTACCGCGCCAGCTTGGCGATCGTCGCGGTGGTGCTGAAGCCGGGCAGCAGCTCCGCCAGCAGCACCTTGCCGCCATAGGCTTCGACGATGTCGGCGCCGACCACCTGGTCGTGGCGGTAATCGGCGCCCTTGACCAGCAGATCCGGCTTGAGCTCGGCGATGAGGTCGCGCGGCGTGTCCTGCTCGAACAGCACGACGAGGTCGACCGAGGCGAGCGAGGCGAGCACCGCGGCGCGCGCCTGCTCGTTCTGCACCGGCCGCCCCGGCCCCTTGAGGCGCACGACCGAGGCGTCGCTGTTGAGGCCGACCACCAGCCGGTCGCACTGGGCGCGCGCCTGCGCCAGCAGCGAGACGTGGCCGGGATGGAGCAGGTCGAAGCAGCCGTTGGTGAAGCCGATCTTGAGCCCGTTGCGCCGCCAGCGCGCGACACGTTCGGCGGCCAGCGGCAGCGGCAGCTCCTTCCGGCCGGCGAGCACGTCGCGGTCGACCAGCGTCTCGATCAGCTCGGTGGCGTGCACCACCGCGGTGCCGACCTTGCCGACGACGATCCCCGCCGCGACGTTGGCGAGCCGCGCCGCGTCGAG
>JASHTP010000475.1 GCA_030040495.1 Alphaproteobacteria bacterium | reverse complement strand
CGAGGGCGCTTGCCGTGCGCCTTCGAAAAAGCGAGCCGCGTCCAGCTCACCCCGGGCCGTTGCAGCAAGCCGTCACGATGGTCGAGCCGCAGCAGCGGACGCATTCCTTCCGCCGCGGCGAGCGTTACGGTCTCGTCGGCGGAAACCTCGAACATGCGCCGCCCGGGCGGCACCGGCCCGTGCCGCAGCGACAAGATCATGACGCCGCCCTCGCGCACCAGGCGCGCGACGCGCGGCATCGCCTGGCGGCGCTGCGCGGCGTCGAGATGCATCCAAACGGCGGTGAGCATCACCAGGTCGAAGCCGCCGTCGCGTCCGGCAAGCCGCGCCAGCTCCGGCAAACTGTCGTCCAGCCATTCGATCCGCGGCGAACGATGGCGGGCGATCGCCCCGAGGCGCAGCGCGGCGGTCGGCTCGACCGCGGTCACCTGGTGCCCCAGAGCGGCAAGCGCCGCGGCGTCGCGCCCGGTGCCGGCGCCGATATCCAGCACCGTGGCCGGAGCCGGCGGGATGAGATGCAGCACCGGCCGATGCAGCTCGGCGAAGGCGATGCTTTCATAGAGATTTTCGAGCGACGCGGCCTCTTCGGCGTAGCCTTCCGTGCCGCTCGGCCGATCCGTCCCCATGCCGGCGGCGCCTAAGCGCCCTCGGCGCGGCGATGGCGCTGCGGGAAGGGCGCCACCGGCGCGCCGCTGGCGCCGATGAGCTCGCTCAGCGTCACGGCGAAGACATCGCTTTCCGCCGCGGCGATGCGCGCCAGCGCCGGCGCGATCCGCGCCTGCCAGGCGAAGGCCGGCTCGGCGGTGAGGCTCAGCACCAGCGGCAGGTCGAGAGCGCGGTAGAGATCGATCAGGCTCGTCCCTTCGAGCGCGCGGGCCAGCACCCAGCCGCCATCCGCAGCGTGGGCGACGAAGCTCGCCTCGCGCAGCCGCGTGAGATCGTCGTCGACCGCGGCGGTGGCGACGCCGAGCCGCTCGGCCAGCGCGACGATCGACAGCGTGCCGCCCTGCCGCGCCTGCGCCGCGAGCTCGGCGAGGAGCGCGAGGCCGAGCCCCAGGCGATGGGCCGCAGGCGGCGCGATCCTCGCCCGCTCGTCCATCCGCCATTGCGGCAGCGCGGCGGCGACCACCGCGCCGAACAGCACGGCGCTCCAGGCGACATACATCCACAGCAGGAAGATCGGAATGACCGCCAGCGCGCCGTAGACGGCGCGATAGGAGGAGACATGGGCGACATAAAGGGCAAAACCGACCTTGAGCAGCTCGACCAGCAGCGCGGCGACGAGGGCGCCGACGAAGGCCTCGCGCCAGCGCACCGAGCAGTTGGGGATGAGCGCGTAGATGAGCGTGAAGGCCAGCGTTTCCAGGCAGAAGGGCAACAGGCGCACGAGCTCGTGGACGGTCGGGCTGCGG
Source organism: Alphaproteobacteria bacterium (assembly GCA_030040495.1). Classification (GTDB taxonomy): domain Bacteria; phylum Pseudomonadota; class Alphaproteobacteria; order ATCC43930; family CGMCC-115725; genus DAHUYF01. Next base: position 4,862 of record JASHTP010000475.1, on the reverse strand, counting down.
GACAGGCCCATGACGTCGAGCCCGGCATGGCGCGCGACGAGGTCGACATAGGTGGGCAGCGAGAAGCTGACGCCGAGCAGCAGCGGGCCCAAGGTCAGCATCGCCCAATAGGCGAGGATGCGCTGTACCCAGGGACGCGGCGATTCCACCCGCCAGATGCGATGGAGCTGATCCTCGATGGCGGCGAGCAGCAGCACGACGGTGACCGCCAGCGCCGTGGTACCGATCGTCGTGGTGCGCACCAGGGTGCCGGCAAAGCGGCGGAACCACCATTCGACCTCGGCGCCGACGTCGGGCACGAAGGTGCGGAAGACCGAAGCGATGAGCTCGTCACGCGTGCCGGCGAAGACCGGGACGGCAGAGAGCACGGCAAAGGCGATCGCCGTCAGCGGCACCAGCGCCACCAGCGTCGTATAGCTGAGCGCGGCCGCGGTGGTGAAGCAGCCTTCGCCGGCGAAGCGGCGGACGGCATAGGCGGCGAACTCGCGCAGGGTCGCAAGTCGGCCGAGCAGCGCGCGGAGGGGCGGCATCGCCGACTTCCTTAGCACAAACCGGGCCCGGACGCTCGCGGTGCCGTTGCCCGCCGCGCCGCTTTCCGCCCCCCTCGCCCATCGTGTAGGATCGCCGGTCCGAACGGCGACCGTTGAAACGGGTGCGGGGGTCACAGGCGCATGGTGGAAGTAAAGGCGCTCATGCACGGGAAGCGCGGGTTGATCATGGGCGTCGCCAACGAGCGATCGCTCGCCTGGGGCATCGCCAAGGCGGTCGCGGCGCAGGGCGCCGAGCTCGCCTTCACCTATCAGGGCGACGCTTACGGCAAGCGCGTCCGCCCCCTCGCCGAGCGCCTCGGCAGCGATTTCGTCCAGGATTGCGACGTCACCAGCGAAGCGAGCCTGGACCGGCTGTTTGCGACGCTCGCCGAGCGCTGGGGACGCCTCGACTTTGCCGTCCACGCCATCGGCTTCGCCGACCCGAGCGAGCTCAAGGACCGCTATGTCGACACCAAGCGCGAGAACTTCCTGAAGAGCCTCGACATCTCCTGCTATTCCTTTACCGACCTGTGCCGGCGCGCCGCGCCGCTGATGACGGCGGGCGGCAGCCTGCTGACGCTCTCCTATCTCGGTGCCGAGCGCGTCATGCCGCATTACAACCTCATGGGCGTTGCCAAGGCGGCGCTCGAGGCGAGCGTGCGTTACCTCGCCGTCGACCTCGGCGGCCAGAACATCCGCGTCAATGCGGTTTCCGCCGGCCCGATCCGCACGCTCGCCTCCTCGGGCATCGGCGATTTCCCCTACATCCTCAAATGGAACCAGTACAATTCGCCGCTCAAGCGCAACGTCACCATCGACGATGTCGGCGGCGCCGGGCTCTATCTCTTGAGCGATCTCGGCGCCGGCGTCACCGGCGAAGTCCATCATGTCGATTGCGGCTATCACGTCGTCGGCATGAAGGCGGTCGACGCGCCTGACATTTCCGTGGTGTAGCGGCCGTGGCCGGCAACAGCTTCGGCACGGTCTTCCGCTTCACCACCTGGGGCGAGAGCCACGGGCCGGCGATCGGCTGCGTCGTCGACGGCGTGCCGCCGCGGCTCGAGCTCGCCGAAGGCGACATCCAGCACTGGCTCGACCGGCGCCGGCCCGGCCAGTCGCGCTTCGCGACGCAGCGGCGCGAAAGCGACCGCGTGCGCATCCTTTCCGGCGTATTCGACGGCCGGACGACGGGGACGCCGATCTCGCTGCTGATCGAGAACGAGGATGCGCGCTCCAGGGATTACGAGCAGATCAAGGACCGCTTCCGTCCCGGCCATGCCGACTTCACCTATTGGAAGAAGTACGGCATCCGCGACCATCGCGGCGGCGGCCGCTCGTCTGCGCGCGAGACCGCCTCGCGCGTCGCCGCCGGTGCCGTCGCCCGCAAGATCCTGGGCGACGCGGTCACCATCCGCGGCGCCCTCGTCCAGATCGGGCCGCACCGCATCGACCGCGCGCGCTGGGACTGGGACGCGGTCGACGACAACCCCTTCTGGTCGCCCGACCGGCAATCGGTGCAGGTGTGGGAAGGCTTTCTCGACGAGGTGCGCAAGCGCGGCTCGTCGGCCGGCGCGGTGATCGAGATCGTCGCCAGCGGCGTGCCGGCCGGTCTCGGCGACCCGATCTACGACAAGCTCGACGCCGATCTCGCCAAGGCGATGATGAGCATCAACGCCGTCAAGGGCGTCGAGATCGGCGCCGGCTTCGCCGCGGCCGAGCTCAGCGGCGAGGACAATGCCGACGAGATGCGCATGGAAGGCGGGCGGGTCGCGTTCCTGTCCAACAATGCCGGCGGCATCCTCGGCGGCATCGCCACCGGCCAGGACATCGTCGTCCGCTTCGCCGTGAAGCCGACCAGCTCGATCCTGACGCCGCGCCGCTCGGTCGACATCCACGGCAACGAGGTCGAGGTCAGCACCAAAGGCCGCCACGACCCCTGCGTCGGCATCCGCGCGGTGCCGGTGGGCGAAGCGATGATGGCGATCGTGCTCGCCGATCATCTGCTGCGCCACCGCGCACTGTGCGGTTGAACCGCGCCAGCCAGGAGGAGCCATGCCCCAGCCGGACCATGTCTCGGCGCTTCCCATCGCCGACCCCGCGACGCTCGACGAGGATCTGAAGGCGGTCTACGCCAAATGCGTCGAGAAGCTCGGCCTCGTCCCCAACGTGCTGCGCGCCTACAGCCTGCGGCCGCAAAAGCTCAGGAACTTCACGGCGATGTACAACGAGCTGATGCTGGCGCCTTCCGGACTCAGCAAGCTCGAGCGCGAGATGGTCGCGGTCGTCGTCTCCTCGGCCAACCGCTGCTATTACTGCCTCGTCGCCCACGGCCAGGCGGTGCGCAAGCTCTCGGGCGATCCCGAGCTCGGCGAGATGATGGCGCTCAACTACCGGGTGGCGAAGCTCGACCGGCGGCAGCGCGCCATGCTCGACTTCGCCTGGAAGCTGACCGAGACGCCGCACGAAATCGGCGAGGCGGACAGGGCGCTGCTGCGCGAGGTCGGGCTCGCCGAGGAGGACATCTTCGATCTCGCCGAGACCGCCGCCTTCTTCAATCTGTCGAACCGCATGGCCTACGCCCTCGACATGATGCCGAACCCCGAGTACCACCGCCTCGACCGCTAGCAGGAGCCCGCTCATGCGCCGCGTCATCGTCGGCTTCTTCGCTTCGATCGGCATCCTCGTCGTCGCCCTGATCCTCCTCGGCGTCGGCTTCTGGCTTTTCGTCGCGCCGCACGAGAAGGCGCTTGCGGACCAGGACGTGCTGCTGATCGACTTGACCCAGCCGCTGCCCGAAGGCGCGCCCGACAGCGGCATCGAGCGGTTCCTCTTCGGCGAGCGGACGAGCCTGCGCGACGTCCTCGACGCTATCGAGCGCGGCGGCAACGATCCCCGCGTCAAGGGCATCGTCGCCCGCCTCGGCGACGGCTCGCTCGGCACGGCGCAGGTGCAGGAGCTGCGCGACGCCGTGGCGCGCTTCCGCGCCAAGGGCAAGTTCGCCTTCGGCTATGCCGACAGCTTCGGCGAGCTCGGCTCGGGCACGCGCAGCTACTACCTCGCCGCCGCCTTCGACCAGGTCTGGCTGCAGCCGGTGGGCGCGGTCGGGCTTGTCGGGTTGCGCGTCGAGACGCCGTTCTTCCGCGGCACCCTCGACAAGCTCGGCATCGAGCCGCGCTTCGATCATCGCGAGGAATTCAAGACCGCGATGAACACCTTCACCGAGACGAAGATGACGCCGGCGCACCGCGAGGAGACCGAGGCGCTGCTGAACTCGGTCTACGGCCAGGTCGTCGCCGGCATCGCGCAAGGGCGGCGGCTCGACCCGGCCCGCGTGCGCGAGCTCATCGACGACGGCCCCTTCACCGCCGACCAGGCGCTCGACGCGCATCTCGTCGACCATCTCGGCTATCGCGAGGACGCTCTCGCCGCGGCGCGCGTCCGCGCCGGCGAGAACGCCGCGCTCGTCCGGCTGGCGCGCTACCTCGATCTCGCCGGCCGGCCCTACCGCAGCGGCCCCACCATCGCCGTCATCTACGGCACCGGCCTCATCACCCGCGGCAACAGCTCGAGCAACCCGCTCTCGGGGTCGGACATCCTCGGCGCGGACACGCTGGCGCGCGCCTTCCGCCAGGCGGCGGAGGATCCGACCGTGCGCGCCATCCTGTTCCGCATCGACAGCCCCGGCGGCTCGGCGACCGCTTCGGAGACGATCTGGCGCGAGGTGCTGCGCGCCAAGCAGGCGGGAAAGCCGATCATCGTCAGCATGAGCGACGTCGCCGGCTCCGGCGGCTACTACATCGCCGCCGCCGCCGACAAGATCGTCGCCGAGCCGGCGACGCTCACCGGCTCGATCGGCGTCGTCGGCGGCAAGGTGCTGATCGGCGGCCTCGCCGAGAAGCTCGGCGTCACCTGGGACGGCGCGCAGATCGGCCGCAATGCCGACATCGACAGCATCGTCGACGATTTCACGCCGCAGGAGCGCGCGAGCTTCGAGCACTCGCTCGACTACGTCTACGACGTCTTCAAGGAGCGCGTCGCCCAAGGGCGGAAGCTCGGCGCCGACGCGGTCGAGGCCGCGGCCAAGGGCCGCGTCTGGACCGGCGAGGACGCCAAGGCGCGCGGCCTCGTCGATGCGCTCGGCGGCTTTCACGAAGCGCTGGCGCTCGCCCGGCAGGCGGCGGGCATCGCCGCCGACAGCGCCGTCACCCTCAAGACCTTCCCGCCGCCCAGCGAGACCCCCGCCGCGGTCATCGCCCGCCTGCTCGGCCGCGGCATGCCCGACGATAGCGAGCGCGCGGCCGCGGCACGGCTCGCCGCGCTCGATCGCGTGCT
>JASHTP010000474.1 GCA_030040495.1 Alphaproteobacteria bacterium | reverse complement strand
ATCAACCGAGGGGCGGCAATAGCGCTCGTTGACCGCAAGCTCGGCCAGCGCGGCGGCAACGTCGAGGCACGCGAGCGCGGTGGCGGTGCGCGCGATTTCGCCGGCGCGCGCGGTTGCCGCCGCGACCAGGTCGTCAAAGAATTTTAGCTCCATTGCGACGGCGCGGTCCGCGGCCGAGGCGATTTGGCTCTCAAGCTCGGAGAGCTCGGGCGTGGTGAAGCGCATCGCGCTCGCCATGGTCTGGCGGTGGATGAAGCGCTCCTTCAGCTTCTCGGCATGGGCCGCCGTCACCTCGACGTAATAGCCCAGCAGGTTGTTGTGGCGGATCTTGAGCGAGGCGACACCGGTCTCGCCGACATAGCGCGCCTGAAGCGCGGCGATCCGGCGCCGGCTCTCGTCGCGTAGCGAGCGCAGCTCGTCGAGTTCCGGCGCATAGCCCGCGGCGATGAAGCCGCCCTCGCGGGTGACGGGCGGCAGCTCCGCGGCGAGCGCGCGGGTGAGATGCCCGACGAAATCGCCGTGCTCGCCGAGATCGCCCTGCGCGCGCTCCAGAAGATGCGGCTTTGCCGCAGCGTCCTGCAACAGTCGACGGAACTCAGCGCTCTGGCCGAGCGTGTCGCGCAGCGCCGCGAGGTCGCGCGGCCCGCCGCGGCCGAGCGCGAGCCGGGCAAGGGCGCGTTCGATGTCGGGGCAGCGCCTCAAGCTCTCGCGCAGCCGCTGGCGCAGCCGCTCCTCGGCGATAAGGAAGCCCACCGCGTCGAGGCGCTGGACGATCGCGGCGGGATCGGTGAGCGGCGCCGCCAGCTGCTCGGCGAGGAGCCGCGCGCCGGCGCCGGTGACGGTGCGGTCGATGGTGGCCAAGAGGCTGCCGCGGCGCTCGCCCGCGAGCGTCTCGGCGAGCTCGAGATTGCGCCGCGTCGCGGCGTCGATCTCCATCACCGCGCCCGGGCCGAGCCGGCGCGGCTGCAGCAGCAGCGGCGCCTTGCCCTGCTGCGTCAGGTTGACATAGTCGGCGAGCGCGCCGCCGGCGGCGAGCTCGGCGCGGCCGAAGCTGCCGAAGCCCTCGAGCGCGCGCACGCCGTAAAGCGCCTCGAGGCGCTTGCGGCCGTTGTCGCTGTCGAAGCGCGCGCCGGGAAGCGGCGTGAGGCGCCGCTGCCAGTCGCCCATCACCTCGGCAAGCTCGGCGCGCTGCAGCAGCCGCTCCGGCACCAGCACCTCGCCCGGCTCGATGCGCGCCAGCGCCGCGCCGAGGCTCGCCGCGGTCACCCCTTGCAGCCGGAAGGCGCCGGTGGAGAGCTCGAGCCAGGCCAGCGCCAGCTCGCCGCCGGCATCGGCGAGCGCCGCCAGATAGTTGCTGCGCCTGGCGTCGAGCAGGCTCTCCTCGGTGAGCGTGCCGGGCGTGACGATGCGCACCACGTCGCGGCGGATGGCCGATTTGCTGCCGCGCCGCCTGGCCTCGGCGGGGTCCTCCATCTGCTCGCAGACGGCGACGCGGAAGCCTTGGCGGATGAGCCGCGCGAGATAGGCCTCGGCGGCATGCACCGGGACGCCGCACATCGGGATGTCCTCGCCCTCGTGCCGGCCGCGCTTGGTCAGCTGGATGTCGAGCGCCGCCGCCGCCCTCACCGCGTCCTCGAAGAACAGCTCGTAGAAATCGCCCATGCGATAGAAGAGCAGGCAGTCCCGATGCCGGCGCTTCAGCTCGAGATACTGCGCCATCGCCGGCGTCGCCTCCGCCGGTGCGACAGGGTGCGCGCCCAAAACACTGTCGGGAGCAAGGCGCGGTGCGGTATCGTTCATGCCGGACGCAATGGGTTGCGGGGAGCGCGCCGCGAAGCGCCGGCGCAACCTAGCATGGATGGAGATGGACAGCACCATGGCCGAGACCAGCGACAAGCCGACCGCTCCGGTCGTGCGCGAGGCGGTCGCCTCGTTCGCCGACAAGGAGCCGATGCGCCGCGCCGTGGCGCAGCTCCTGGCCGCCGGCTTCAGGCCCGCCGACCTCTCGGTGCTGGCGAGCCACGATTCGCTCGAAGTGGCGGGCGACGTGCCGGGCTACGAGGGCACGCCCGGCGCCAACCTGCTGGCGGGCCTCACCGACGAGGTCAACTTCCTGGCGCCGCTCACCATCGCCGGCATCGTGGTGCTGTCGGGCGGGCCGGTGGCGGCGGTGATCGCGGCACTGGTCGGCGCCGGCTTCGGCGGCGCCGCGGTCAAGGAGCTGCTCGACTACCTGACCGCCAACCGGCACAGCGCCGAGTTCGCCGCCGCGCTCAAGGCCGGCGCAGTGCTGCTCTGGGTCCGCGTCGACGATGCCGCGCGCGAGGCGCTGGCGCTGCGGCTGCTGGCGGAAGCCGGCGGGCGGCACGCCCACCTGCACGAGCGCGCGCTGCGCCCCAAGCGCTGAGCCGTCCTGCGCGAATGTTCTTGAAATGTTCCTTTCTGCCTCTTAAGCTCGGCGGCTCCAACCGCTTGAACGAGGGGTGGGCGATGAACAGCTTCGAGACGGTCGACGAATTCCTGGTGGCGAACCATCACCGCCATCTCGAGGATGTGCTGTGCGACGGCTGCCTCATCGGCCGCCTCAGCCCCCAGCTCGGCGAGCGCGCCCGTATCATGCCGCGCCTCGTCCGCTCGACGCGCGAGGCGGATGGCGGGCTCGCCAACGCCTATGAAGGCATCCTCGTCCTCGACGGCGTCTGGTACCGCTTCGCCTGCCAGGTCTTCGTGGACGAGGGCGGCCAGCGCTTCCTCAGCGACGTCAGCGCCTTCGACGCGATCGAGTGGCAGGCGCAGGTCAAGGTGCCGGCCTGACCGGGGCGGGCGGGACGGCGCTTTGACGCCCTCGGCGGCTCTCCTTTAGACTGGCGTCTCACTACAAAGAAAAAGTGGAGAATCGCAACGGTTCTCCCTCGCCGAGGAGGAGCCGCCCTTGTCGTCCCAGGACAAGCCCGAGATCCGCATCACCGAGGAAGAGGCCCTGCAGTTCCACACCAAGGGCCGCCCCGGCAAGCTCGAGATCACGCCGACCAAGCCGCTGACCACCCAGCACGATCTGTCGCTCGCCTATTCGCCGGGCGTCGCCTTCCCGTGCCTGAGGATCGCGGCCGACCCGTCGCTCGCCTACGACTACACCGCCAAGGGCAACCTGGTGGCGGTGATCTCGAACGGCACCGCGGTGCTCGGGCTGGGCGATCTCGGCGCGCTCGGCGCCAAGCCGGTGATGGAAGGCAAGGCGGTGCTGTTCAAGCGCTTCGCCGGCATCGACGGCGTCGATCTCGAGATCGACACCAAGGATGTCGACGCCTTCGTCAATTGCGTGCGCTATCTCCATCCCGCCTTCGGCGGCATCAACCTCGAGGACATCAAGGCGCCGGAATGCTTCATCATCGAGCAGCGGCTGCGCGAGCTGCTCGACATCCCGGTGTTCCACGACGACCAGCACGGCACCGCCATCATCGCCACCGCCGCGCTGCTGAACGCGCTCGACCTCACCGGGCGCGAGCTCAAATCCATCAAGATGGTGGTGAACGGCGCCGGCGCCGCCTCGATCGCCTGCGTCGAGCTGCTGAAGTCGATGGGCCTGAGGCACGACAACGTCATCCTCTGCGACACCAAGGGGGTGATCTACAAGGGCCGCACCGAAGGCATGAACCAGTGGAAGTCGGCGCATGCCATCGAGACCAGGCGCCGCACCCTGGCCGAGGCGATGGAGGGCGCCGACGTCTTCTTCGGCCTTTCGGCCAAGGGCGCCGTGAACCGGGCCATGGTGAAGTCGATGGCGGCCAAGCCGATGATCGCCGCCATGGCCAATCCCGATCCCGAGATCACGCCCGAGGAGGTGCGCGCCGTGCGCTCGGACGCCATCATCTGCACCGGGCGCTCCGACTACCCGAACCAGATCAACAACGTGCTGGGCTTCCCCTACATCTTCCGCGGCGCGCTCGACGTGCGCGCCTCGACCATCAACGACGCGATGAAGATCGCGGCGGCGCACGCCATCGCCAAGCTCGCGCGCGAGGACGTGCCCGACGAGGTGGCGGCGGCCTATGCCGGCCAGCGCCTGCAATACGGCCCCGACTACATCGTGCCGACGCCGTTCGATCCGCGCCTCATCTGGGCGGTGCCGTCGGCGGTGGCCAAGGCGGCGATGGCGTCGGGCGTGGCGCGCAAGCCGCTCGCCGACATGGAAGCCTACAAGACGAGCCTCAAGGGACGGCTCGACCCGACCGCGGCCAGCCTGCAGCGCGTGCTCGGCCAGGTGCGCGCCAACCCCAAGCGCGTCGTCTTCGCCGAAGGCGAGGAGGAGAAGACCATCCGCGCCGCGCTCTCCTTCCGCGACAACGGCTACGGCACGCCGGTGCTGATCGGCCGCGAGGAGCGCGTCCGCGACACCATGCGGCGCATGGGCCTTTCCGCCGCCGGCGACCTCGAGATGCACAATGCGCGCCTGTCGCGCGCCAACAAGACCTACACCGACTTCCTCTATGCGCGGCTGCAGCGCCGCGGCGCGCTGCACCGCGACTGCCAGCGCATGGTGAACCAGGACCGCAACACCTTCGCCGCCTGCATGGTCGCCTGCGGCGACGCCGACGCGATGGTGACCGGCGTCACGCGCAACTACTTCACCGCCTTCGAGGAGGTGATGCGCGTGCTCGGCCCCAAGGACGACAGCAGGGTCTTCGGCTACGCGCTGCTGCTGTCGCGCGGCCGCTCGGTGCTGGTCGCCGACACCACCGCGCACGAGCGCCCCGACGCGGCGCAGCTCGCCGACATCGCCGTCCAATCGGCGCGGCGCACCCGGCAGATGATGGGGCAGGAGCCGCGCGTCGCCTTCCTGTCCTATTCCACCTTCGGCAACCCGCTGCGCTACGTCGATCAGCGCATGCGCGACGCGCTGGCGATCCTCGACCAGCGCAAGGTCGATTTCGAGTATGACGGCGAGATGAGCGTCGACGTGGCGCTCAACGAGACGCTGATGCGCGAGCGCTATCCCTTCTGCCGTCTCAACGGCCCCGCCAACGTGCTGATCATGCCCGGCCTTCACACCGCCAACATCGCCACCCAGCTGCTCGAGGAGATGGGCGGCGGGCGGCGCGTCGGGCCGCTGCTGATGGGGCTCGACAAGCCGGCGCAGATCGTCGATCTCGGCGCCACCGTCTCCGACATGGTCAACCTCGCCGCCTTGGCCGCGCACGAGGCGATCGGCTAAAGCGGCGTCCGATCAAGTCCAGGCAGCATTGCCGTCCCCGCTTTCGCGGGGCAAGCGGAGCAAGGTGATTCCGTTTGATCGGATGGTGCTCGAGCGCCGCAGACGCCGCACCGGGAGGGCCGCGCCGCGGCCGCCCGCTGGACTTCCTCGGCCATTTCCTATAAAGAATGTCTGTTCTTTTTGGAGCGGACATGCAGCCGACGCGCACCAGCCGCACCGCCGAGATCATGGCGCTGCTCCGCGCGCTCGAGACGGCGCGTCCGGCGGGCGCGCGCCTCTTCGACGATCCGCTCGCCGCGGGCTTCCTCTCGCCGGGGCTGCGCCGGCTGGTGCGCTGGGCGTCGGTGCCGGTGCTGCGCGCGCTGCTGCCGCGCTATCTCGACTGGCGCCTGCCCGGGGCGCGGAGCTCCGGCATCGCGCGCACGCGGCTCATCGACGACTGGGCGGCCGGCCATGTCGCCGCCGGGGCGCGGCAAATCGTCCTGCTCGGCGCCGGCTTCGATTCCCGCGCCTGGCGTCTTCCCGCCTTTGCCGCCCTCCCGGTCTTCGAGGTCGATCATCCCGCCACCGCGGCCGAGAAGCGCCGCCGGCTCGCCGGCGCCGGCGCCGATGCCGCGCGCATCGTCTCGGTCACGATCGACTTCGATCGCGAGAAGTTGCCCGATGCGCTGTCGCGCGCCGGCTTCGATCGGTCGCGCCGGACGCTGGTGATCTGGGAGGGGGTGACGAACTACCTGACCGCGGAGGCCGTCGCCGCGGTCATCGGCTGGGCCGGCAGCCTGGCCGCCGGCAGCGGCCTCATCTTCACCTATGTCGACGAGGCCGTACTGCGCGAGCCCCGCCGTTTCGCCGGCGCCGCCCGCATCCTGCGCGAAGTGTCCGGCACCGGCGAGCCCTGGACCTTCGGCTTCGATCCCGCCCGCCTGCCGCGCCATTTGAGCGAGCGCGGCCTGCGGCTGCTCGAGGATCTCGGCGCCGACGAGTATCGCGCGCGCTATTTCGGCGCCGCGGCCGCCCGGATGCGCGGCTACGCCTTCTATCGCGCCGCCAATGCCCGGGTCGGCGGCGATGCCTAGGATCGGCGCCGCCCGCGCCGCGGCGCGGCGCCGCCAGATCATCGACGCCGCGCTCGCCTGTTTCGCCCGGCGCGGCTTCCACAAGACGACCATGCAGGACGTGGTGAGGCGATCCGGGCTCAGCCCCGGCGCGATCTACTGTCATTTCTCCGGCAAGCAGGACATCATCCTCGCCGTCGTCGCCGAGCGCCGTCGCCGCGAAACGGCGCTGCTGCAGCGCGCCGCGACGCAGCAGACCCTCGCCGCCGGCCTCGACCGGCTCGTCGCCGATTTCATCGCCGCGCTCGCCGCCCCGGAAGAGCGGGCTTGGCGCCGGCTCGCCGTTCAGCTCTGGGCCGAAAGCCTGCATGACCGCCGCCTGCTGGGCGAGGTCCGCCGCGGCGTCGACATCCCCCGCCGGCGGCTCGCCGCCCTCATCGACCGCGCCCGCGCCACGGGTGGAGCGCCGCAAGGGCTCGACCCCGACGCCGCCGCGCGCGTCCTGATCGCCTGCTACCAGGGGCTGGCGCTGCAGCTGAGCTGGGAGCCGGGGATCGACGTCGCCGCCTGCGCCGCCGCGCTTCGCGGCCTGCTTCGCCTCGATCGCGAGCGGCCTCGTACGCGGCGACGGGCGGAAAAGAGCGCGGCGCGGCGGTGATCTTCCCCCGTCGCGCACCGCCGGCGGGCGCTCTGGAAGAGAGGGCGGGACTGCGCCAAGATCGCCGGCGCAACCTCGGGGCGAGGCCCTGCTGAGATGAACCCGATCGCGCGATGGCTCCTGGGCGCGCTGGCGCTGGCGGCGCCCGGCTTCGTCGTGCTCGCCGTCTTCGCCGGCGCCGGCGACATCGGCTGGCGCGCCGCCTTCGTCGCGGCGCTGGTCGTCTATCTCGGCGTTTTGCTGGTGCTGCGGCCGCTGGTGGCGGGCGTCGCCTCGGTGCAGGCGGCGGTCGATCGCCTGGCCGCGGGCGAGGGCGCGGCGAGCGACGTCAAGACGCTGTCGCCGACGGTGCGCGAGCTCTGGCTGGCCGT
>JASHTP010000473.1 GCA_030040495.1 Alphaproteobacteria bacterium | reverse complement strand
GGCGATGCCGGCCGCCGGCCACAGCGCCGGCCAGAGCCGTTCCCACAGCAGCGCAGCCCCGGCCAGCCGCAGCCGCCCCGCTCTGGGCGGGCGCTCGACCCCGGGTCGCGCCGATTCGCCGTCGCTCATTCCTGCACCTCTCGCCGTCAACCCTCGGCGAGCCAGTCCGGCATCCTGTCCTGCGACAGGAGCTCTTCATAAGACGGCCGCGGGCGGATGATCGCGAACCGATCGCCGCGCACCAGCACCTCCGGCACCATCAGCCGGCTATTGTAGCTCGAACTCATCGCCGCGCCATAGGCTCCCGCGGACATCACCGCCAGGAGCTCGCCCGGCGCCACCTGCGGCAGCGGCCGCTGCGCGGCGAAGCTGTCGCCGGTCTCGCAGACCGGCCCGACCACGTCGATCGGGCGGCGCTCGGCGCGGTCGTCCGGCGCGCGCACCGGCACGATCTCGTGCCAGGCGTCGTAGAGCGACGGGCGGATGAGATCGTTCATCGCCGCGTCCTGGATCAGGAAGCGCCGCGACGCCCCGTCCTTGACGTAGAGGACGCGCGCCACCAGCACGCCGGCATTGCCGACCAGCCAACGGCCCGGCTCGAACTCGAGCTCGACCGCGAGCCCGTCGGTGACGCGCTTCACCATCGCCGCGTAGTCCTCGATCGCCGGCGGCCGCTCATTGTGGTAGCGGATGCCGAGGCCGCCGCCGAGATCGAGGCGGCGAAGCGCGATGCCGTCGGCGGCCAGCGCGCGCAGCAGCTCGACGGCGCGGCCATAGGCGAGCTCGAAGGGGACGAGCTCGGTCAGCTGCGAGCCGATATGGAGGGCGATGCCGACCGGAGCGAGACCGGGAAGCTGGGCGGCGCGGCGGAACGCGCCCGGCGCATGGGCGAGATCGATGCCGAACTTGTTCTCCTTCTTGCCGGTGGCGATCTTGGCATGGGTGCGCGCATCGACGTCGGGATTGACGCGGATGGCGATCTCGGCGGTCCTGCCCATGGCGCTCGCCACCGCGCTCAGCAGCGACAGCTCCGGCTCGGATTCGACGTTGATCTGGCGGATGCCGGCGGCGAGCGCCGAGCGCATCTCGGCCTCGGTCTTGCCGATGCCGGAGAAGACGATGCGGTCGGGCGGCACGCCCGCGGCCAGCGCGCGGCGTAGCTCGCCTTCGGAGACGACGTCGGCGCCGGCGCCGAGCCGCGCCAGCAGCCGGATCACCGCCTGGTTCGAGTTCGCCTTGACCGCGTAGCAGATGCCGGCGCGGCGGTCGGCGAAGGCGGCGGCGAAGCTCCGGTAGCGCCGCTCGATGGCCGCGCTCGAATAGCAATAGAAAGGCGTGCCGACCGCTTCGGCGATGCGCGCGAGCGGCACCGCCTCGGCCGAGAGCTCGCCCTGGCGATAGGCGAATTCGGGGGCGCCCGGCGCGGCTTCGAGCTCACTCATTGGGATAGTGACGGGGATAGGTGTTGGGCTCGCCCGGCGGCGGGCCCGGCTCCGACTTCTTGCCGCAGGCGGCGAGCGGCAGCGCCAGCGCCAGCAGCAGCAGCGCGAGCGCGAGGCCGGCGCGGCGCCGGCGGCCGGGCGAGGCGAGGAGGTCCATCCGTCGCCCTCAAAGAAAGCGCTTGCGCGCTTCGGCGGCGGCGGCGGCGACGTTGGCCGGCGCGGTGCCGCCATAGCTGGTGCGGCTCGTCACCGACTTCTCCACCGTCAGCACCTCGAAGACCGCGGCGGTGATGGCGGGCTCGATCCGCTGCATCTCGGCGATCGGCAGCTCGGCGAGGCCGAGACCGAGCGCTTCGGCCCGCTTGACCAGCGCGCCGGCGACGCGGTGCGCGTCGCGGAAGGGCAATGCCAGCACCCGCGTCAGCCAGTCGGCGAGATCGGTCGCCGTGCTGTAGCCGCTCGCCGCCACCCGGCGCATCGCCGCCGGGTCGGGCTCGAGATCGCCGACCATGCCGGCGGTGGCGGCGAGCGCCAGCTCGAGCGTGTCGGCGGCGTCGAAGACCGGCGCCTTGTCCTCCTGCATGTCCTTGCTGTAGGCGAGCGGCAGGCCCTTCATCACCGCCAGCAGCGCGGCGAGCGCGCCGAGGAGCCTTCCGCTCTTGGCGCGCACCAGCTCGGCGGCGTCGGGATTGCGCTTCTGCGGCATGATCGAGCTGCCGGTGGTGAAGGCGTCGCTCAGGCGGATGAAGCGGAAGGGCTCGCTTGTCCAGATCACCACCTCCTCGGCGAAGCGCGACAGATGCGTCCCCGCGATCGCCGCCGCCGCCAGGAACTCGAGGGCGAAGTCGCGGTCGGACACGGCGTCGAGCGAGTTCGCTGCCGGCCGGTCGAAGTCCAGCGCCTCGGCGGTGGCGCGGCGGTCGATGGGAAAGGAGGTGCCGGCGAGCGCCGCGGCGCCCAGCGGGCATTCGTTGAGTCGGCGGCGGCAATCGGGGAACCGCGACCGGTCGCGCCCGAGCATCTCGACATAGGCGAGGAGATGGTGGCCGAAGGTCACCGGCTGCGCCACCTGGAGATGGGTGAAGCCGGGCATGATGGTCGCGGCATGGCGCTCCGCCTGGGCGATGAGTGCCGCCTGCAGGCCCTGGAGCTGCCGCTCCAGCCGGTCGATGGCGTCGCGCACCCAGAGGCGGAAATCGGTCGCCACCTGGTCGTTGCGCGAGCGTGCCGTGTGCAGCCGGCCGGCGGCGGCGCCGATCAGCTCGGCGAGCCGCGCCTCGATGTTGAGATGGATGTCCTCGTGCTCGGCGCGGAAGGGGAACCTTCCCGCCTCGATTTCGGCGCGGATTTGCGCTAGACCGCGGCTGATGGCCTGCCCGTCCGCCGGCGTCAGGATGTTCTGTCGCACCAGCATGGCGCAATGGGCGAGCGAGCCGGCGATGTCCTGGGCGTAAAGCCGCTTGTCGAAGTCGATCGAGACGTTGATGCGCTGCATGATCTCGGCCGGTCCGCCGGCAAACCGCCCGCCCCACGCCGCGTTGGCGGCGCCGGCGGGCGTCTCGGGAGCGGCGCCGCGGCCTTTCCGGCTCATGACCGGCCGCGGGCGGCGGAGAGGGGCGGGCGGATGAAAGTCTTCGGCGCGGTCATGGTGCTGGTCGTCCTCTGCCTGGCGGGCGCTTTGGCCGCGTTCTCTTGGCCGGGCGCCCCCCTGCGCCGCGACGACGGCAGTATCGTGAGCAGCATACCCGACACCGGCGCGCCGCAAGAGGCGGCGCTGGGGCAGTTTACCCCGCTCGATCCTCCGCGGCCAGCGCCCGAGCTTCGCTTCATGACGCGGGACGGCAAGCCGGTCAGCCTAGCCGATTTCCGCGGCCGCTTCCTCCTGGTCAATCTCTGGGCGACCTGGTGCGCGCCTTGCGTGCGCGAGATGCCGTCGCTCGAGCGGCTGCAGGCGCGGCTCGGCAACCGGCTCGCCGTGCTGGCGATCTCCGAGGATCGCGGCGGCGCCCCGGTGGTCGATCCGTTCCTCGCCCGGCACGGGCTCGAGGGGCTTGCGGTCTATCTCGACCCCAAGACGGCGGCGCTGCGGGCCTTCGCCGTGCAGGGCCTGCCCACCAGCTTCCTCATCGATCCCGACGGCCGCATCCTCGGCCTGCTCGAAGGCGGGGCGGACTGGGATGCGCCGGACATGGTGGCGCGGCTGGAGAGATTTCTCCGCGACGGCAATGGCGGCGGGGTGATCAAGACCTCGACCGGCTGAGCGCGGCGCGGGATCGTTCCGCGCCGGCAACGAAGCCGGCCTCCCGGCGTCCGGACGACGGGAGGCGCGCCGGCGGCGAAAAACCCTGGTGACGACGTCGCGCGGCGAATTTAGGCTCGGCAGCAGCCAGGAGGGGTCATGCTCGACAAGCCGATCGCGCCGGCGACGCGCATCGTCCGGCGCCAGGCCGCGGCCGCGCCGCGCGCGCATCGCGCCGAGATCTGCGTCGTCGGCGCCGGCATCGCCGGCGTCTCGGCGGCGATCGAGGCGGCGCGACTCGGCCGCAAGGTGTTGCTGGTCGACGGCCTGCCGGCGCTCGGCGGCCAGGCGGTCAATTCCGTCATCGGCACCTTTTGCGGCCTCTTCTCCAACGGCACCGACGGGTTTCAGCTCACCCATGGCATCGCCGACGACATCCTGCGCGACCTCGGCGCCGAAGGCGCGCTCCACTATCGGCGCGAGCACACCACGGTGGTGCTCTATGACGAGGTGGCGCTCGGGCGCTGGATCGAGCGGACGGTGGCGGCGGCGGGGATCGAGCTGCTGCTCGGCGCCGTGCTCCGCCGGGTACGCGTCGAGGATCGCCGCGTCGCCGCCCTCGATCTCGCCACACGCCATGGCGACGTCGAAATCCGCGCCCAGGGCTTCGTCGACGCCAGCGGCGATGCCGCGCTCGCCTGGCAGGCCGGGCTCGACTGCCGCGAGCCGGCCGACGCCCGGGTCTACGGCTCGCAGATGATGGTGCTCGAGCGGGTCGACGAGGCACACTATCCCTCGCGCCAGGCGGTCTCGGAGCGGCTCGCCGCCAAGGCCGAAAGCTACGGTCTCGTCCGCCATGACGGCTTCGCCTTCGCCTTTCCCGGGCGCGGCACGGCGCTGGTCAACATGAACCATGTCGAGACCCCGCTCGATCCCTTCGCCGCCTCCGCCACGGGGATCGCCGGCAAGGAGCAGGCCGACCGCTCGCTCATCTTCCTGCGGCGCGAGTTCCCGGCCGCTTTCGGCAAGGCGCGGGTGCGCGCCTACGGGCTGCCCGGCATCCGCCAGACGCGCTGGATCGTCGGCCGGCACCACCTCACCGTCGACGAGGTGCGCGCCGGCACCAAGTTCGCCGACAGCGTCGCGCGCACCGCCTGGCCGATCGAGCAGCATCATCACGCCGAAGGCTATGTCTGGGAGCCGTTCGACCGCGACCACCTGCACTATGTCCCCTTCGGCAGCCTGACGCCGGCCGGCATCGACAATGTGGTCGCCGCCGGGCGCTGCATCGACGCCGACAGCGCCGCGCTTTCCAGCGTGCGGGTGATGGGGCCGTGCATCGCCATGGGCGCCGCCGCGGCGCACGCGCTCGACCTCGCCGGCCGCGGCAGCGTGCATCAGATCGACATCGCCGCGCTGCGCCGCCGGCTGGCCGCGAACGTCGACGAGCGGCCATAGGCGGGCCGCAGCGGGCTCCGCGATCCGGACGGCGCGGGCGTTGACAGAAGCCGGGCGTTGTGCCCCGAATTCGGGGAAGCGCCGCGGGCAGCGACCCCGCGGGCACAGGGGGAGGCGCCATGTATCCGGGAGTGCAGGCCAAGCTTCGTCCGCAACAGCCGGCCTTCATCATGGCGCAGAGCGGCGAAAGCGTGACCTATGCCGAGCTCGAGCGGCGGACCAACCGGCTCGCGCATTTCTTCAGGGCGAGCGGCCTCCGCCGGCTCGACCATTACGCGATCTTCATGGAGAACAACGGCCGCTACCTCGAGTGCTGCGGCGCCGGCGAGCGGTCGGGCCTCTACTACACCTGCGTCAACTCCTATCTGACGCCGGAGGAGCTGGCCTACATCCTCGACAACAGCGAGTCGAAGATCCTCGTCACCTCGGCGGCGAAGCGCGAGGTCGCGCTTGCGGCGCTGGCGCTGTGCAACCGGATCGAGCGCTGCCTCGTCGTCGATGGCCCCGGCGACGGCGGCAAGGTGCTCAATCTCGACGCGGCGCTGGCGGGATTGCCCGACACGCCGATCCCCGACGAAGCGCTCGGCACGCCGATGCTCTATTCCTCCGGCACCACCGGCCGGCCGAAAGGCATCCTGCGGCCCTTGCCGGAGAACCCGCCGGCGCAGCAGCTGCCGCTCTTCGACTTCCTGGTGAAGCTCTGGCGCTACCGCCAGGGCATGATCTACCTCTCGCCGGCGCCGCTCTATCATTCGGCGCCGCAGGCGGCGGTCAGCCTGACCATCCGCATGGGCGGCACCGCGATCATCATGGAGCATTTCGATCCCGAGCGGTATCTGGCGCTGATCGAGCGCTACCGCGTGACGCACAGCCAGCTCGTGCCCACCATGTTCTCGCGCATGCTCAAGCTCCCCGACGAGATGCGCCGGCGCTACGATCTCTCCTCGCTCGAGATCGCCATCCATGCCGCGGCGCCCTGCCCGGTGCCGGTCAAGGAGCAGATGATCGACTGGTGGGGGCCGATCATCCAGGAATATTACGGCGCCACCGAGGGGCTGGGCTTCACCGCCTGCGACAGCGCCGAATGGCTCGCCCATCGCGGCACGGTCGGCCGCGTGCTGCTCGGCGAGCTGCATGTGCTCGACGAGGCGATGCGGCCGGTGCCGGCGGGGACGTCCGGCACCCTGTGGTTCAAGACGGCGACGCCGTTCGAGTATTTCAAGGATCCGGCCAAGACCAAGGAGGCGCGCTCGCCCGACGGCAGCATGAGCACGGTAGGCGATGTCGGCTATGTCGACGCGGAGGGGTACCTCTACCTCACCGATCGCCGCACCTTCATGATCATCTCCGGCGGCGTGAACATCTATCCGCAGGAGTGCGAGAATTTGCTCATCACCCATCCCAAGGTCGCCGACGCGGCGGTGTTCGGCGTGCCCAACGAGGATCTCGGCGAAGAGGTGAAGGCGGTGGTGCAGCCGATGCCCGGCATCCGCCCCGGCCCGGCGCTCGCCGAGGAGCTGATCGGCTTCTGCCGCGAGCATCTCGCCCACATGAAATGCCCGCGCCCGGTCGATTTCGCCGAG
>JASHTP010000472.1 GCA_030040495.1 Alphaproteobacteria bacterium | reverse complement strand
GGCGGGCGGGCGCCGCCTCGCCTTCGGCGACGAGCGGCTCGCCGCGGAGGCGGCGGCGCGCGGCCTCGGCATCGCCCTCTCGGACCGCACGCTCGTCGCCGATCTGCTGGTCGCCGGCACGCTGGTGGCGCCGCTCGCGCCGGCGGAGATGGTGCGCGGCACCGCCTGGTTCCTGGTCTACCGGCAGGCGGAGGCGGGCGACGCGCTCGCCCAGTTCCGCACCTGGCTCCTCGACGAGCTGGACGGGCCGACGGCGTGAGCGCGGGCGGGTTTCGCTTGGATCGATCCGTGCGCCGGCGCTGACAAACGCCGCGCCCTTGGCGCTTCCTTTGCGTCCTCCACGCCAAATCTTCTTTGCTCAATCCCGCCGCGGCATGAGGCGGGTCACGTGGCCCATCTTGCGGCCGGGCATGGCATTGGCCTTGCCGTAGAGATGGAGCTTCGCCGCGGGCTCGCCGACGATGTCGCGCCATTTGCCGACGTCGTCGCCGATGAGGTTCTTCATCACCGCGTCGGAGTGCCGCTCGGGCGAGCCCAGCGGCAGGCCGCAGATCGCGCGCACCAGCTGCTCGAACTGGCTGGTGATGCAGGCGTCGATGGTCCAATGGCCGGAATTGTGCGGCCTGGGCGCGATCTCGTTGACCAGCACCTCTCCCTCGGCGGTCACGAACATCTCGACCGCGAGGAGTCCCACGAGATCGAGCTTGTCGGCGATGTGGCGGGCGATCGCCTCGGCGCGCATCGCCACCGCGGGCGCGATGCGCGCCGGCGCGATGGTGGTGTCGAGGATGTGGTGGGCGTGATGGTTCTCGACCGGTACGTAGGTCGCCGCGCCGCCGCCGGCGCCGCGCGCGACGATGACCGAGATCTCGCAGATGAAGTCGACGAAGCTTTCGAGGATGCCGGTCTCGGCGCCCATCCTGGCCCAGGCCTGGGCGAGGTCGGCGTCGGGGCGGATCGCCACCTGGCCCTTGCCGTCATAGCCGCCGCGCACCGTCTTGAGCACGCCGTGCGGGCCGATGTCGCGCACCGCGCGCTGCAGCGCGGCGACGCCGGTCACTTCGCGGTATTGCGCCGTGGCGACGTCGATCGAGCGCAGGAAGTCCTTCTCGCGCAGGCGGTCCTGCGCGATGCGCAGCGCGTTGGGGCCGGGCCGCACCGGTTTCGACTCCGCCAGGATCTCGGCGCAGTCGGCCGGCACGTTCTCGAACTCGAAGGTGACGACGTCGACCGCGGCGGCGAAGCGCGCGAGCGCCGCGCGGTCGTCGTAGCCGGCGGTGGTCTGATAGGGCGTCACCAGCTTCGCCGGGCTGTCGCGCTCGGGGCAGTAGACATGGGTCTTGTAGCCGAGCGACGCCGCGGCGAGCGCCGTCATGCGGCCGAGCTGGCCGCCGCCCAGAATGCCGATCGTCGCACCGGGCGCGATCATCAGCCTTCGGGACGCTCGGCCACGGCATCGGTCTGCCCGCTGCGCCAGCGCTCGAGCGCGGCGGCGACGGTGGCGTCGCCGAGCGCGAGGATGGCGGCGGCGAGCAGCGCGGCGTTGACCGCGCCCGCCTTGCCGATGGCCAGCGTGCCGACCGGCACGCCGCCCGGCATCTGCACGATGGAGAGCAGGCTGTCCATGCCCTTGAGCGCCGCGCTCTCGATCGGCACGCCCAGCACCGGCAGCGGCGTCAGCGACGCCACCATGCCCGGCAGGTGCGCCGCGCCGCCGGCGCCGGCGATGATCACCTTGAGGCCGCGCTGGCGCGCGCCTTCGGCGTAGGCGACGAGGCGCTTGGGCGTGCGATGCGCCGAGACGATGCGCCGCTCATGCGCGATCCCGAGCGTGGCGAGCGTCTCCGCCGCATGGCGCATCGTCTCCCAGTCCGACTGGCTGCCCATGATGATGCCGACCGCCGGTTGCGCGTCGCTCATCCCGATTGCGTCCTCCGCCGGGGAAAACGCGCATTATAGGTGCGAGGGAGGTGAGGGCAAGGCGGCGAGGGGCTGGAGCCTGTCCGGGAAATGACGATGTCGCAGACCCGTCCCATTTCCCAGACAGGCTCCTCGCTTTGCGCCCTCGGCGATTTCTGGCATACTTTCGCGGGTTGGGCGATTCGGGGCCGCACAGTCTCGCATTATGGAAATCCGCGACACCAAGCCGGTCGCTGGCGCCGGCGCCACCCGCAAGGCCGACGCCAGGCGGGCGGTCGAGCAGGCCGGCGGCGCGGCGCCGCCGGAGACCACCGACATCCTCAACCTCGCCGGCGTCGCCGAGACCGAGCTCACGCCGAAGCTGCGCCAGGCGATCATGGGGCTGATGGCCGAGGTCGAGGCGCTGCGTCGCGAGCTCGGCGACGCGCGCCAGCGCATCTCCTATCTCGAGCGGCTCGCCGACGAGGATCCGCTCATGCCGATCGCCAACCGCCGCGCCTTCGTGCGCGAGCTGACGCGCATGATGTCGTTCGCCCAGCGCTACGGCACGCCGGCGAGCATCGTCTATATCGACGTCAACGATCTCGGACAGATCAACGACGAGCACGCGCACGCCGCCGGCGACGCGGCGCTGATGCAGGTGGCGCGCGTGCTGCTCGACAATGTCCGCAATACCGACGTGGTGGGAAGGCTCGGCGGCGACGAGCTCGGCGTGCTGCTGGTGCAGACCGATCAGACGCTCGCCGAGCAGAAGGCGGCGCAGCTCGCCGCCGCGGTGGCGGCGAAGCCGCTGCTCTGGCAGGGCAAGGAAATCGCGCTCAGCATCGCCTACGGCGTCTACTCCTTCGTCGGCGGCGAGAACGCCGGCGACGCGCTCGACGCCGCCGACCGCGCCATGTACCAGGCCAAGCGCCAGCGCGGCCCGGCCCCGACCGCCTCCTAGGCGATTATATCCGGCAGCAGCTGGCTCTCGAGCTTGGCGATCTGGTCCTTCAAGGCCAGCTTGCGCTTCTTGAGGCGCTGCAAATGCATCGGATTGAGCGGACCGCTCTCGCCCAGCCGCGCGATCGCCTCGTCGAGATCGCGATGCTCGCTCTTGAGGGTCTCGAGCTTGGCCTTGATGGCTTCGACGTCGATGTCCATGGGCGCAATGATCGCGGTGACGGTCGGCGCCGAATATTATAGCAGAGCGCCGCGGCGGGGTTAACGCCGCGGGCGCGAGCGGGAGACGCAGCATGGCCGCCACGCCCAGGACCATCGGCATCCTCACCAGCGGCGGCGACTGCGCCGGCCTCAACGCGACCATCCGCGCCGTGGTCGGCCGCGCCGTCCAGGGCCATGGCTGGCGCGTCCTCGGCATCCGCCACGGCACCATGGGGCTGCTGCGCCGGCCGCTCGAGTTCGAGGAGCTCGGGCTGCGCGTTGCGACGGTCAACATCCTGCGCCTGGGCGGCACCATCCTCGGCACCACCAACCGCGGCAACCCCTTCGCCTTTCCCATGCCGGACGGCAGCGTCCGGGACCGCTCGGAGGAGGTCATCGCCGGCCTGCGCGAGCTCGGCATCGACGCGCTCATCGGCGTCGGCGGCGACGGCAGCTTCGCCATCCTGCGGCGCCTGGCGCAGCAGGGCGGCATCAATCTCGTCGGCATTCCCAAGACCATCGACAACGATCTCGGCGCCACCGAGAACTCGATCGGCTTCCACACCGCGGTGATGGTGGCGACCGAGGCGCTCGACCGGCTGCAGCCGACGGCGGCGAGCCACGACCGCGTCATGGTGCTCGAGGTGATGGGGCGCGACGCCGGCCACATCGCGCTCTCCGCCGGCATTGCCGGCGGCGCCGACGTCATCCTCATTCCCGAGATCGCCTACACGCTCGAAAACGTCGCGGCGCATATCGAGAAGATCCGCCGCCAGGGGCGCAATTTCGCGCTCGTCGTCGTCGCCGAGGCGGTCAAGGACCAGACCGGACGGCGCGTGCAACGCCGCCATTCGAGCGGCGGCGTCACCTATGGCGGCATCGGCAACAGAATCGGCGAGGCGCTGGCGCGCCTGACCGGGGCGGAGACGCGCGTCACCGTCCTCGGCCACGTGCAGCGCGGCGGCCAGCCGACCTGGACGGACCGGCTCATCGCCTCGGCCTTCGGCGTCCACGCCGTCGAGCTCGTCGCCGCCGGCAAGTACGACCGCATGGTGGCGTGGCAGAACCGCGCCGTCGTCGACGTGCCGCTGAGCGAAGCCGTCGTCGCGCCGCAGCAGGTCGATCCCGACAGCACCCTGGTGCGCACCGCGCGCGGGTTGGGCATCAGTCTCGGCGATGGCTGAAGCCGGCGATCTCGTCCGCAACGCTTCCCGCGCGGCTTCCGGGCCGGAGCGGCGCGTGCGGGCTTTTGCTGCGTGCGCCGGTCGCGCCGGTCAGAGGATCCGCGCGGTCGCGGAGCCGCGCTTGCCTTTGTTGTCGACCCAGCGGACCCTGAGCTCGTCGCCCTTCCGGGCGCGCTTGAAGCTGAATTTGAGATAAGGGTCCTTCGCCACCGCCGGCCCCCAAAAGGCGGTGAACACGACCTTGCCGTTGCATTCGAAAGTGAGCACCTCGATGTAGTGCGGCGCGATCGGCGTTCCGTCCGCGCGCGCGGCGAAGCCGGACTCCATCGGATGCTCGATCAGCGACTGGACCATGGTGGCGTCGGCGCCGGCGACGGCCCGGATGCGGATGGTGGATGCCACGACCGATCTCCTTCGCTCAGCCGGCGTAGCCGCCGCGCGTGACCTTGACCCGCTTCCGGGCGCCGTAGAGCCTGCCCGCGGATTGGACCACGGCGACGACGTCGCCGGTCTTCGCCATCCGCAGGTGACAGGACACGCTCGGTTCCGTGCCTTCGGGAATACAGTAGGAGGCGGCGAGCGCGACCGCGTGTTGCGGGACCAGGATGGAAATCGAAGTGACGTCGCGCAGCGAGATCGTCACCGAGACCGGCACGGACGCGAGGTTCTCGGCGATCAACGGCACCTCGAGCGCGATCTCGTCGGAAGGCTCGATCGCCGCGCCGTAGAGCGCCTGCAGCGCGCGCGCCTCGTCTTTCTGTGCAAAGGCGCGCATCGGCCATTCCGGCATTTCCTCGGCGCCCTGCGCCGACGATTCGAGCCCGGCGGCGAGCTCCAGTGCCGCAACGCCGGCGCCGAGAAATTGCAGGACGAGACGCCGCTCGATCGCGCGCCCGCTGGTCATGGATCGGGACATGGTTCCTCCGTCCGGTGCCGGGCGCGCTCGTCGGCCGCGACGAAGAAACACGCTAACCGCCATTACTTTCGGAAAATTTAAGGCATGGGCGATGCAAGTCCGTTCTCGCGCGCTCCGTCGCATGGCGGAAGTTTCGGCAGCGAGACGATGCGCCTTGCGGCATCGACCGCCGGATCGCGGACGGGTCGCGGCGCCGCCGCCGCGCCGGGGGCATCGATCCCGACAGCGCCCTGGTGCGAAGGGCGCGCGGACTTGGTATGAGTCTCGGCGATGGCCGAAACCGCCGACCCCTTCTGGAGCTTCTCGCTCGGCTTCTACGCCGGGCCGGGCGTCTCGCCGGCCTGCATCGCCTTGCAGGATCGGCACCGCTGCGACGTCAACCTCGTACTCTATGCCTGCTGGGTCGGGCTGAGCGGCCGCGGCCGGCTCGCCGAAGCCGATCTCGCCCGCGCCGAGGCGGTGAACGCGCCGTGGCGCGGCGGCGTCATCGAGCGGCTGCGCGCCGCACGCCGCGCGCTCAAGGCGGAAGCGCAGGGCGGCGCCGAGCTCGAGCTCTACGAGGCGGTGAAGGCGGCGGAGCTCGCCGCCGAGCGCATCGCGCAGCAGCGCCTGCAACGCCTGGCGCCGGCCGAGCCCTTCCGCGCCGCGGGCGAGCGCGCCGGCGACGCCGGCGCCAACCTCGCGCTCTATCTCGGCGACAGGAACGCCGAAGAGACGGCCGCGCCGATCTTCGCCGCGATCCGCGCGGCCCCGGGGTGACGACCGCGCTCATCGATGAGAGAGGAGTGATGCGCATTCGACCGATCATCGCCGCGCTGGCCCTGCTGGCGCTTGCCATGGCGTCGGCGCGCGCCGACGAGGAGCTCATCCGCCTGCCGACGCGGCCGGGAGTGACGCAGCCGTTCTGGCTGCTGACGCCGCCGGGACCGCCGGTCGCCAGCGTGATCCTCTTCACCGGCGGCAATGGCGAGCTCGGCAGCGCGCGCCGGCCGGTGCTCAACAGCATAAACTTCCTCATCCGCACCCGCGGCGCCTTTGCCGCGGCGGGCTTCCTCGTCGCCTCGGTCGACGCGCCCTCCGATCATCAGGAAGGGCTCGACAGCTTCCGCGCCTCGGCCGAGCATGCCCAGGACATCGCCGCGGTGATCGCCTATCTCCGCCAGAAGGCGCCGGTGCCGGTCTGGCTCATCGGCACCAGCATGGGCACCATTTCCGCCGCCAATGTCGCGGCGCGGCTCAAGACCGGCGGGCCCGACGGGCTGGTGCTGACCTCCAGCATCGTCGCTCCCTACCGCCGCACCGCGCCGGTCGTCGACGAAGTCGATGTCGGCGCCATCACCATCCCGACACTGATCGTCCACAACAAGGAAGATGCGTGCATGGTGACCCCGTTCAGCGCCGTGCCGGACTTCGTCGCGCGCTTCACCCACGCGCCGAAGAAGGAGCTGATCGCGGTGAGCGGCGGCAATCCGCCGCAAAGCGACGCGTGCCAGCCTTTGGCGCGCCACGGCTATTTCGGCATCGAGGACGAGGTCGTCGGCGACATCATCCGCTGGATCAAGGGCGGGTGAGACTCACTTCTGCCGGCGCAGCGGGCGCAGCGTCTCCGCGCCGGCTTCGCCCCAGCGTTTGACGCGCGGCGCCTCGAGGCCGAAGAGATCGAGCAGCCGCCCCAGCGTGTGATCGACCATGTCGGCGAGCGTCGCCGGCTCGGCATAGAAGGCGGGCACCGGCGGCGCGATGACCGCGCCCATCTCGGCGAGCGCGGCGAGGCTGCGCAGATGGCCCAGATGGAGCGGCGTCTCGCGCACCATCAGCACCAGCGGGCGCCGCTCCTTCAGGCACACATCGGCGGCGCGGGTGAGCAGGCCCGAGGTGGTGCCGTGGGCGATCTCGGACATGCTGCGGATCGAGCAGGGGGCGACTATCATGCCCAGCGTGCGGAACGAGCCCGAGGCGATCGGCGCGGCGATGTCGGTGACGGCGTAGGCGCGGTGCGCCAGCGCCTGCACCTCGGCCACCTTGCGCCCGGTCTCATGCGCCAGCGTGACTTCCGCCGCCCTGGTCATGACGAGATGGGTCTCGACCGGCAAATCGCGCAGGATTTCCAGCAGCCTGACGCCGTAGGTCACGCCCGAGGCGCCGCTGATGCCGACGATGAGGCGATGTGTCGCAGCCATTCCTGGTCCTTGGCCCGGGCGCTGGAAGTCCGCCGGGGCCGTGAGCATATCTCTCTTGGTGCGCCGCTCCAATCGGCGTTAGCATGGAGACGTCAGCAGCCCTCACCGCGTTAAGGATAGGAGGAGCCATGTCGCTGCAGGATCGCCTCGAATCCCTCCGGGCCCGTCACCGCAGCCTGGAGGAGGCCATCGATCAAGAGATCGGCCGCCCGATGCCCAATGTCGAGATGCTCGCCGACCTGAAGCGCCAAAAGCTCCGAATCAAAGACGAAATCTTCAGCCTCGAACATACCGCTCACGCTTGATAGCCAATTCCGCCTAGCCGGCCCTGAATGAGGGTCGGGGGCCCTGGGAACCTCGGCCGAGGCTCCTAGGACAGCGCTTTTGCTTGCTCACGCAACGCGAATTTCTGGATCTTGCCGGTCGAGGTCTTGGGCAGCGGGCCGAAGACCACGGTCTTCGGCGCCTTGAAGCGCGCCATATGGTCGCGGCAGAAGGCGATGATGTCGTCCGCGGTGGCGCTCGCGCCGGGCTTGAGCGTGACGAAGGCGCAGGGGGTTTCGCCCCAGGTCGCATCGGGCCGGGCGACCACCGCCGCCTCGAGCACCGCGGGATGGCGATAGAGCACCCCTTCGACCTCGATGGTCGAGATGTTCTCGCCGCCGGAGATGATGATGTCCTTGGAGCGGTCCTTGATCTCGATATAGCCGTCGGGATGCATGACGCCGAGGTCGCCGGTATGGAACCAGCCGCCGGCGAAGGCCTCGTCGCTGGCCTTGGGGTTCTTGAGATAGCCTTTCATGACGATGTTGCCGCGCATGAACACCTCGCCGATGGTGGCGCCGTCGCGCGGCACCGGCGCGAGCGTCGCGGCATCGGCCACCATCAGCCCCTCGAGCACGTGATAGGGCACGCCTTGGCGTGCCTTGCGGGCGGAGACCTCTTCCGGCGGCAGCGCATCCCACTCCTCGTGCCAGGCGCAGACCGTCGCCGGGCCGTAGGTCTCGGTGAGGCCGTAGACATGGATGATGCGGAAGCCGAGCGCCTCCATGCCCTCGATCACCGCCGCCGGCGGCGCGGCGCCGGCGGTCATCATGCGGACGTCGCGGCCCGCCGCCTTGCGGCGCTGCTCCTCCGGCGCGTTCAGCAGCATGTTCATGACGATCGGCGCGCCGCAGAGATGGCTCACCCCTTCCTCGGCGATGGCGGCGTAGATCGCGGGCGCCTCGACGCGGCGCAGGCAGACATGGGTCCCGGCGAGCGCCGTCACCGTCCAAGGAAAGCACCAGCCGTTGCAGTGGAACATCGGCAGCGTCCAGAGATAGACGCAATGCTGCGGCATGCCCCACACCATGGCGTTGCCGAGCGCGTTCAGATAGGCGCCGCGATGATGATAGACGACGCCCTTGGGATTGCCGGTGGTGCCCGAGGTGTAGTTGAGCGCGATCGCGTCCCACTCGTCGGCCGGGTTCTCCCAGGCGAAGTCGGGATCGCCGCCGGCGATGAAGCGCTCGTAATCCATCTCGCCCAGCAGCTTGCCCGGCGGCGCCAGCGGATCGTCGATGTCGATGACCAGCGGCTTCTTCTTCACCAGGGCCAGCGCCTTCTCGATCACGGCGGAGAACTCGCGGTCGGCGATCAGCAGCTTGGCCTCGCCGTGATCGAGAATGAAGGCGATCGCCGGCGCATCGAGGCGGATGTTGAGCGCGTTCAGCACCGCGCCCGCCATCGGCACGCCGAAATGCGCCTCGAAGATCTCCGGCGTGTTGGTCGCCATCACCGCCACCGTGTCGTTCTTGCCGATGCCGCGTCGGTTGAGCGCGCTGGCAAGCCGCCGGCAGCGCGCATAGCTTTGCGCCCAGCTGTAGCGGCGCTTGCCGTGGATCACGGCCGGCCGGTCGGGGAAGATGGCGGCGCTGCGGGCGATGAAGCCCAGCGGCGACAGCGGCACGAAATTCGCCGCATTGCGGTCGAGCGCGGTATCGTAGAGGCTCGGTTTCTCGGCCATGGCGGGTTCCTCCTCGGCTTGGCAACGGCCTGGGGCTTGCCGCAGACTTCCCCAGAGGAAACTACGTATATCCGGGCCGGGAAGGCAATATGACCATCGCCGGGTCCGGCGGGAGACGGGAGGACGCAGCATGACCAGCCGATATGCCGAGGCGCATCGCCGCTCGCTAGCCGACCCCGAGGGCTTCTGGGGCGAGGCGGCGCAAGCGATCGACTGGGAGAAGCGCTGGGACAAGGTGCTCGACGACAGCAAGGCGCCCTTCTACCTCTGGTTCCGCGGCGGCAGGATGAACACCTGCTGGAACGCCCTCGACCGCCATGTCGAGAAGGGGTGCGGCGAGCAGACGGCGCTGATCTACGACAG
>JASHTP010000471.1 GCA_030040495.1 Alphaproteobacteria bacterium | reverse complement strand
GAGCGCGCGGGCATAGTCGTCGGCGTGCCCCGCCGCCGGCGCCAGCGGCAGGCCGCTGAACGGCACGAGCGAGAAATAGGGCGCGAGCGCCGTCACCATGGCGTCGTCGGGAATGAGCGCGCCCGACTGGATCACCATCACCCGCGCGCCCTTGCCGAGCGCGATCCTCGCATGCCGGTCGAGCTCCCGGGCGATCTCCGCGTCGCCAGCCGGCCGGCTCGGATCGATGCCGAGCACGTCGAACTCGGTGAGCTCGCCGCGATAGAGCGGGTTGCCGCGCCCGGCATAGCCGGAGTTGGAAATCGACCGCGTCTCGCATGCGGCGAGCAGCAGCACCATGAACAGCAGCGCCGGCAGCCGGACGCGCCGCGCCAAAGCCTGATCCATCGCTTCCTCCCGGGATCGCCCGCCCAACCCGAGGCTGGGCCGGTCTTTGTCGCCGGAAGATGCGACCTTTCCGTGGCGGGGCCGTGGTGTTTTTTCGGCAGGGGGCTGCGCTCGCCGGAGGCCGGTCCACACGGTGCGGCTTCCTCGGGTGCCGCGCAACCGCTGACGCCGCCGACGAGCGCTGACGCGCTCGCGGCTAGACGGTGCCCACCGGCGTCGCCGGCGATCCCACCGCGCCCGGCAGCCGGAGCGGCGGCGCGGTCAGCAGGAAGCGGCTGCGCTTCCGCGCGCGCAGGTAGTCGGCGAGCTCCGAGAGGTACCAGAGCTCGCCGAGATTGACGCCGAGCTTGAACAGGCAATGGGCATGCAGCGGCAGCGCCGCGCAATGATCCTCGGCGCAGGGCCGCGACGGGAAGGCCTCGACCGCGTAATTGTCGGCGATGAGCGAGGCGAGCCCGCTCTTGGTGATCCAGTTGAGCAGGCGCTCGTCGCGCCCGTCGAGCACGGCGCAGGCGCCGTGCAGCACCTTCTCGTCCGGCTCCCGCTTCATCTCCAGGACGACCTGGGCGAAGCCGGTGCGCAGGCACACCATGTCGCCCGGCTCGATCTCCACCTTGTCCTTCCTCAGCACGTCCATCAAATCCTCGAAGCCCACGAGCTTGCGCTCGCGCCCATAGTGCGCCTCCAGATCGATCATCACGGCGCGGCCCTGGATCGCCTTCACCGCCATGTTCTCGACGCCGAGCGCGCGGGCGCCCTGATGCGGCTGCTCGCGGCCGGTCGCCCAGTCGCGCGGGCCGACGATGTGCTCGCCGGCGCGATAGCCGTTGTAGTAGACCATCTCCGGCGTGCCGTCGCCGTCGGCGTCGAACATCTGCCCGACATGGGCGAGCGTGTCCCACTGCGTCGAGTATTGCAGCGTCAGCAGCACGAGATCGTCGCAGACGACGTCGGTGAATCTGGGATCGTCGCGGCCGACGGGGTAATTGAAGTTGGGCCCGCCGCCGCGCACGGTAGGCCGCAGTTCCGGCGGATGGCGGCGCGGGTTGAGCTTGTTGCCGCCGGGATAGTCGAGCGGCAGCGACAGGCAGAAGCTCCGCCCGTCCTTCACCTCGGCGATCCCCTGCAGCACCTTCTCGGGGGTGATCAGATTGAGCCGGCCCAGCTGGTCGTCGGGGCCGAAATCGCCCCAGGTCGATCCCGCCGGGCGGCGCTTCCAGCGCGGCGTGTCGGTCATCGGTGTCCTCCCGCGTCAGAGCTTCATCGACCGGACGCGGTCGCGCAAGGGCCGTCAGGGATCGCGCGGCGGGACGCCGCTTCGCCCGCTCAGCGATGCAGCAGCAGCTGGCGCAGCCGCTGCAGCCGCGGCAGGGCTTGCTCGACGCCGGTGGCGGGCGTCTCCGGCGCGGTGACCGAGGCGCCGAGGATGAAGCTGAAATCGGTGCCGCCCGCCGCCGCGTTGCCGGCGTGGCAGCCGCTGCAGCCGCCCATATTGACCGGCGGGATCCGCGCGCCGCCGCCCTGGAACGGCAGCAGCACCGTGTTCTTGAAGTCGGGCTGGCCGTTCGGGCCGTAATCGGTGGGCACGCCGTTGGCGGCGATCTGGCCGCTGAAATGGCCGAGGCTGAAATCGGTCTCGATCATGGCGTTGGCGGTGTAGAAGCTGCCCGGGCTGGCGTTGGCCCCGGAGGCGGGATCGACCTGACTCTTGTCGAAGGGCTGCGGCTGCACGTCGACGAGCTTGTAGTAGCGCCAGGGCGACTCGGCGACGTGGTGCTTCGCGGCGTAGTCGTCGATGGCGCCGTGCGCCTCCTGGTTGACCGCGATCACCACCGACGGGATCGGGCTGAAGCGCTGATCGACGCAGATGTCGCCGCCGCTCGGCAGGCCCGAAAAGGACGCAGATTCGCGAAAATAGAGCCGCAGTCCCGGCGCCGTGCAGTAATAGCGACCGAGGATCGACAGGCTCGGTCCGCTCGCCGCGTCCTTGTAGAGAAGCTCGGGCGTGGTGACGCGCAGATTGCCCTCGGCATCCTCGACCGGGCGCCCGGCGGCGCTGCGCACATTGTCGGCCTGCTCGAAGGTCGCCCAGACGAACCAGGGCGCCGACTCCGTCTTGTGGATGATGTGCATGCCGACGAGGCCCCACACCGCCTGCCGGTAGCAGAAGCTGCCCGGCGTCGGGCCGGCCTCGTAATAGCGCACGAGCGCGGTGTGGAAGTGCCGCGGATTCTCGCCCGGCGCCAGCGGCCGCCACGCGCTTTTCACCTCGATGGTGCCGACCGGCAGCTCGACGAACGGCGCCGGCGGATCGACCGGCGGCGTCTTGCCCGCGACCGACTGGTAGTTGGCGATGGCGGTGGCGAGCGGCGAGCCCTTCACCCTGGCGCCGTACCAGTAGGGGCTCTGCGGCGAGACGACATAGTCGTACTCGACATGGTCGGTCTTGACCGCGTAGCGGATGAGCCGCGGCGCGCTGTTCCTGCCGCTGGGATCGACGGCGGGGACGATGCCGGCGAAGGTCTGGTTGACGCCGAGCTCGCTGGTCTCGTCGAGATTGATCCAGGCGGTGGGGCCGCCCGGCGCCTGGCCGGAACAGGCGGCGATGCGGCCGTCCTGGGTGTGGACGGTGCCGGGATCGTAGATGTAGTCGGGCGGATCGTTGTACCCGCCGGCGCCGCCATGGGGCGGCGTGGTCGCGTTGCCGTTGCCGGGATAGACCTCGACCTTGGAGCGGAAGGTCTCCCACACCAGCGGGCCGGTCTGGACGCCGAACGGCTGGGTCGGATCGGCGCTGTCGCGGGTGCCCGACTTGGCGGGCCAGTTGAGCGCGATGAACTCGTTCCAGGCGAAGACCGCGGCGTTCTGCAGACCGTTGTCGAAAGCGCCGCCGAACTCGTCGGCGGGGATGGTCGGCTCGACGCGCACATGGTCGGCATGGGTCTGGGCCAGCGCCGCTCCGCCGACGAGCGCCAGCGCCATCACTGCCGCCACGCCGGCCACGCGACCCCGCCGACAGGCCCAGCGAAATCCCGTCATCTGCCCCTCCCTGCCGATCCTCTGTCGTCCGCCCTTGGCGGCCGGCGCGGGGCGCGCTAATCCGATGGAAAACGCGGCTCCCCCCCCCGCCACCACTCTACCGTGGCTGCGAACGGTCTGCAATTTATAGGAGCTTTTTGAACGGTCGCTTTCCTATTCGGCGAACTCCCCCATGGCAGGCGCGGTGCTCACCTCGGTCGCGAGGGGTGACGGCCGCTGTGCCTCTGAAGCCGGCGCGATGAACCCGCGCCGAAGCTTGGTCGCGCCCGCCGGTTGCGACCGCGGCACCGGCGCACGGCGCCTTCTGGCGCCGGCGCTCGTCGCCGCGCTGGCGCTCTTCGCCGCGGCGCCGGCCGCCGCCGCGGTCGAGTACAAGGCCGAGATCCGCGTGCCGGGGATCAAGGACGCCGCGCTCGTCGAGGCGCTCGACAGCGCCTCGCAGCTGCTCGCGCTGCAGGACAAGCCGCCCACGAGCAATGCCGCCTTGCGCCGCCGCGCCGACAACGACCTGCCGCGGCTCGCCGAGGTGATGCGCGCCTGGGGCTATTGGACGGCGAAGACCACCTATGCGCTCGACGCCGGCGAGAAGCCGGTCAAGGTCGCGGTGACGATCGAGCCCGGCCCGCTGTTCACGCTGGCGAGCGTCAGCTTCCGCACCAAGGCGGGCGGCGCGGCGGCGTTGCTCGAGAAGCTCGGCCCCAGCGCCCTCGGCCTCCAGCCCGGCGCGCCGGCGCGCTCGGCGGCGGTCGCCGCCGCCGCGCCGCGGATCATCGAAGAGTACGCCCGCAACGGCCGCCCCTTCGCCAAGGTGAGCGATCGCAAGGCGGTGGTCGACGTCGCCAAGCACACGATGAGCGTGACCTTCACCGTCGATCCCGGCCCGCCGGCCAGGTTCGGGCCGCTGACCATCGTCGGGCTTAAGCGCGTCAACCGGGACTTCGTCGCCAGCCGCATCGCCTGGAAGGAGGGCGCACCCTATGACAGCCGCGCCGTCGAGACGACGCGGCAGCGCCTGATCAAAAGCGGGCTCTTCAGCAGCGTGCGCATCGAGCCCGCAGCGGCGGCGGACGCGGCCGGCGCGGTGGCGATGAAGATCGCGCTGGTCGAGGGGCCGCCGCGCTCGATCGGCGCCGGCGTCGCCTACAACACCAATATCGGCCTCGGCGCCCAGGCCTTCTGGGAGGACCGCAACCTCTTCGGCGAGGGCGAGCGGCTACGCCTCACCGCCGGCGCGGCGCAGCGCCAGCTCGGCCTCGCCCTCGATTTCCGCAAGCCCGACTTCATCGACCGCAGCCAGGATCTGATCGCCAATGCCGGTCTGTTGAATCAGACCACCGACGCCTACACGAGCCGTCGTGCGCAGATTTTTCTCGGCATCGAGCGGCCGCTCCTTCCTTCCGTCACCTTCGACACCGGCCTCGATTTCGAGCGCGCCACGGTGATTCAGAAGGAAGTGGGGCTGAGCGACGAG
The DNA here is from genome assembly GCA_030040495.1 of Alphaproteobacteria bacterium. Lineage (GTDB taxonomy): Bacteria > Pseudomonadota > Alphaproteobacteria > ATCC43930 > CGMCC-115725 > DAHUYF01. Next base: position 1,444 of record JASHTP010000471.1, on the reverse strand, counting down.
AACTATACGTTGATCGGGCTGCCGCTGGTGCTGCGCCGCGACACCACCGACGATCTCCTCGACCCCACCATCGGCGGGCGCCAGACCTTGACCGTGACGCCCTATGACGCCATCGCCGGGCCGACCCTCGACTTCGTCAGCTCGCGCCTGGAGCTGCGCCATTATCTGCGGCTCGACGACAGCGGACGCACCGTGCTCGCCGGCTTCGGCGCGCTCGGCTCGATCGTCGGCGCCAGTCGCGACGATCTGCCGGCCGACAAGCGCCTCTACGCCGGCGGCGCCGGCTCCGTGCGCGGCTATGCCTACCAGCATGCCGGCCCGCTCGACGCCAATGGCGCGCCGCTGGGCGGCGCCTCCAGCCTCGAGCTCGGCACCGAGCTGCGCTTTCGCATCACCGACACGATCGGCCTCGTCCCCTTCGTCGAAGGCGGCAATGTCTATCCGACGAGCCTGCCCGACAATACCAGCCTCTACTGGGGCGCGGGTCTCGGCGTGCGCTACTACACCTTGATCGGGCCGGTCCGCCTCGATCTCGCCACGCCCTTCACCCATCGTCCCGGCGACAAGCCGGTCGAGGTCTATATAAGTATCGGCCAGGCCTTCTGAGCGACGGAGCATGAGCGGCAAGGCACGCACCGCACTGAAACTCGCCGGCGGCACTCTGCTCGGGCTCGTGCTGGCGCTGGCGCTCGCCTTCGCGCTGGCGCAGACGCCGCCGGGCAGGGCCTGGCTCGCCGCGGCGCTGGCCCGCGCCATCGCCGATCCCGGCGAGCGCATCACCGTCACCGGCCTGGCCGGCCTCGTCCCCTTCGACATGACCGTCGAGCGGATCGAGGCCGCCGATCCGGCCGGGACCTATCTCGTCATCGACCATGCGGCGCTCGCCATCGCGCCGAGCAAGCTGCTGGCGGGACGGATCGCCGTGCGCCGGCTGAGCGCGCGCGCGATCGATTTCGTGCGGCCGCCGACGACGCCCACCCATCTGAGCCTCGCGGCGCTGCTGCGCCTGCCGCTGCCGGTGCGCCTCGACGCGCTGCGCATCGATCGCCTCGCGCTCGGCGCGGCGGTGATCGGCGAGCCGGTCGCCGCGTCCTTGAGCGCGAGCGCCGGCTTCGGCATCGGCCGCGCCGCCGCCGAGCTCGATCTCCGCCGCATCGACGGGACGTCGGGCGCGGCGCGCTTCCATCTGGCACTGGCCGGCGCGCCCCCGGTGCTCGATCTTGCCGGCGATGTCGAAGAGCCGAGCGGCCGTCTCCTCGCCGACCTTCTCGGCAAGACCGAGCCCTTGCCGCTGGCGCTGCATCTCGCCGGCAAAGGCCCGTTCGCCGACTGGCAGGGCCGGCTCGAGGCGCGCGCCGGCGCCGAGGCCACGCTCGAGGCCGCGTTCGGCATCCGCGGCGATGGCGGCCTCAACCTCAGCGCCAGCGGCGACGCGCGCGTCGCG
>JASHTP010000470.1 GCA_030040495.1 Alphaproteobacteria bacterium | reverse complement strand
GATGTTCGCCAGGCTCCTCATTGCCAATCGCGGCGAGATCGCCTGCCGCGTCATGCGCACGGCGCGGCGCCTCGGCATCCGCACCGTCGCCGTCTATTCCGAGGCCGATGCCGGCGCGCTGCATGTGACGGAGGCCGACGAGGCCTGGCCCATCGGCCCGGCGCCGGCGCGCGACAGCTATCTCAGCATCGACCGGCTCGTCGACGCGGCGCGGCGCTCGGGCGCCGATGCGGTGCATCCCGGCTACGGCTTCCTGTCGGAGAACGCCGATTTCGCCGAGGCCTGCGCCAAGGCCGGCCTCGTCTTCGTCGGCCCGCCGGCGGCGGCGATCCGCGCCATGGGCTCGAAGGCGGCGGCCAAGGCGCTGATGGAGCGGGCCGGCGTGCCGCTGGTGCCGGGCTATCACGGCGAGCGGCAGGACGAGAGGCATCTCGCCCAGGCCGCGCACCATCTGGGTTATCCCGTGCTGATCAAGGCCTCGGCCGGCGGCGGCGGCAAGGGCATGCGCGTCGTCGACAGCGCCGACAAGTTCGCCGCCGCGCTCGCTTCCGCCAAGCGCGAGGCGAAATCCGCCTTCGGCGACGACCGCGTGCTGCTCGAGAAATACCTGACCCGGCCGCGCCATATCGAGATGCAGATCTTCGCCGATACCCACGGCAACATCATCCATCTCTTCGAGCGCGACTGCTCGATCCAGCGCCGGCACCAGAAGGTGATCGAAGAGGCGCCGGCGCCGGGCATGAGCGAGGAGCGGCGGCGCGCCATGGGCGAGGCGGCGGTGGCGGCGGCGCGGGCGGTGGGCTATGTCGGCGCCGGCACGATCGAGTTCATCGCCGAGCGCGACGCCTTCTACTTCATGGAGGCGAACACGCGGCTCCAGGTCGAGCATCCCGTGACCGAAGGGATCACCGGGCTCGACCTCGTCGAATGGCAGCTCCGCGTCGCCGCCGGCGAGCGCCTGCCGCTCGGCCAGCAGGACGTCGTGCTCAGCGGCCATGCGGTCGAGGCGCGGCTTTACGCCGAGGACCCCGCGCGCAATTTCCTGCCGGTGACCGGGAGCCTGAAGCGCCTCGTCGCTCCGACGGAGCCGCCGCTCAGGATCGATACCGGCGTGCGCGAAGGCGATGCGGTCAGCGTCCATTACGACCCGATGATCGCCAAGGTGATCGCCTGGGGCGAGGATCGCGACGCGGCGCTGCGCCGGCTCGCCGCCGGCCTCGCCCGGTACCGCATCGCCGGCCTCGTCACCAACCGTGATTTCCTGGTGCGGCTGCTGCGCCATCCCGCCTTCGCCGCCGGCGAGATCGACACCGGCTTCATCGAGCGCCACCGCGCCGAGCTGATCCCGCCGCCCGAGCCGGCGCCGCGTCTGGCCTTGGCCGCTGCCAGCCTGGCGCTGCTGCTCGACCAGGCGGAGGCCGCGCGCGCCGCCGGCGCGCGCTCGGGCGATCCGCACTCGCCCTGGCATCGCCGCGACTTCTGGCGGTCGGCGGGAGACACCTATCGGGATATGAGCTGGCTCGACGGCGACAGGCCGCGGGCGGTGCGCGCGCATCGGCGCAGCGAGCGCTATCGCCTCGACATCGACGGCGAGGCCGGTGACGCGAGCGCGCGCGCCTTGCCCGAAGGTGTGCTGGCGCTCGAGCTCGACGGCGTCCGCGCCGAGGTGACGGTACTGAATCTGGGCAGCGAGGTCTGGGTGGTGGGCGATGACGGCAGCTGGCGGCTCACCTATATCGATCCTCTGGCGCCGAAGGCGGCGGCGGAGGCGGCGGGCGGGCGGCTCACCGCGCCGATGCCGGGCAAGGTGGCGCAGGTGCTGGCCGCTTCCGGCGCCAGGGTGAAGCGCGGCCAGCCGCTGATGGTGCTCGAGGCGATGAAGATGGAGCACACCATCGCCGCGCCGGCCGACGGCACGGTGGAGCGCGTCAATTACGCGCCGGGCGATCTCGTCGAGGAAGGCGTCGAGCTCATCGCCTTCGCGGCGGCGGAGTGAGGAGGTCGGAGGATGCAGCTTCCCGGAGAGGTCCGCATGGTCGAGGTCGGCCCGCGCGACGGGCTGCAGAACGAGGCGCAGATCGTGCCGGCGGCGACCAAGATCGCGCTGATCGAGCGCCTCGCTGAGGCCGGCCTGCCGACGGTCGAGGCGGGCAGCTTCGTTTCGCCCAAATGGATCCCGCAGATGGCGGACACGGCCGAGGTGCTGGCGGGGCTGCGGCGGAAGCCGGGCGTCAGTTACCCGGTGCTGGTGCCCAACATGAAAGGCTTCGAGGCGGCGCGCGCGGCGCGGGTCGAGGAGATCGCCATCTTCGGCGCCGCGTCGGAGAAGTTTTCGCAGCGCAACATCAACTGCTCGATCGCCGAGAGCCTCGAGCGCTTCGCGCCGGTGGCGGCGGCGGCGCGGCAGCACGGCATGCGCCTGCGCGGCTACATCTCCTGCGTCGTCGATTGCCCCTATGAGGGACCGATCGCGCCGGAGGCGGTCGCTGCGGTTGCGGAGCGGCTGCTGGCCATGGGCTGCTATGAGATCTCGCTCGGCGACACCATCGGCACCGGCACCCCGGCGCGCATTCAGGCGATGATCGCCTCGGTCGCCGGGGCGGTGCCGCGCGAGCGGCTTGCTGTTCATTTCCACGACACCTACGGCCAAGCGCTCGTCAATATCCTGGCGTCGCTCGAGCTCGGCATCGCCACCATCGACAGCTCCGTGGCCGGCCTCGGCGGCTGCCCTTACGCCAAGGGCGCCTCCGGCAACGTCGCCAGCGAAGACGTGCTCTATCTGCTCAGCGGGCTGGGCATCAGGACCGGCGTCGACATGGCGCGGCTCGCGGCGGCGGGGCGGTTCATCTCCGGGGTGCTCGGCCGCGAGCCCGTCTCCAAGGTGGCGCGCGCGCTCGCCGCCAAGGCGGCCTGAGGCGATGGCGCTCCATCTCATCAAGCTCGCCGTCGGCATCGAGGATCTAGCGCATCTGCGCAAGCTGCAGAAGGAGCGCCGCCGCGAGCGCGGCCGTTCGGTCTTCTATACCCGCCACATGCCGCGCCGCAGCGAGGAGATCCTCGCGGGCGGCTCGATCTATTGGGTGGTCAAGGGCTATGTCCGCGTGCGCCAGCGCATCCTGGGCTTCATCCCGGTGGTCGAAGAGGATGGCGAGCGCTACACGCTGGTCCGCTACGATCCGAAGCTGGTGGAAACGGTGTGGCAGCCGAAGCGGCCCTTCCAGGGCTGGCGCTACCTGCTGCCCAAGGACGCGCCGCCCGACCGGCCCGCCCACGCCGCGGCGGAGGACCGGTTGCCGGAGGCCATGGCCGAGGAACTGCGGGCGCTGGGGCTGCTTTAAAAAAGCGCGTTCGGCGCCTCTGGACAATTTGGTTACGGCGTTCTATATGTACGCCTCAGCCGCTCCCGGCGGCTCTTCTGAAACGTGTCGCTCGCGAACGCCGCATGGCGCGGTGGTCGTCGTGTCGACCGCGACGGAAGCTCCCGAAAACGGGCGAAGTTTGTTGACTTGCGATGGTCGCAAGCCTATAAGCGCCGCTCCCTTTCGGGGGGTCAGCTCTTTGACATTGTTGAGCGAGGAAGGGATGCGCGGACGGCGGCGCTGAGTGGTGTCGTTTGTTTGCGCATCTTGGTAGGAATTGTCTTGTCAATTCCGGACGCAAGAGTGCGATCGAGCGGTGCCAGGACTTGGGGCGGCTTTTAGCGAGCTGCTTCGAGGCTAACTTGAGAGTTTGATCCTGGCTCAGAACGAACG
>JASHTP010000469.1 GCA_030040495.1 Alphaproteobacteria bacterium | reverse complement strand
CATTATATCGCTGGTGAGAGGCCAAACATGCAAAATAATGCTTGACTGGCCCCTTTTGCTTGCGGCACGCTTGGCGCAAGATCGGCGTCCGGCCGGCGACAACAGGGTGTTGATCGAGGGAGGATCGGGCATGGCTGTCGACCGCCAGGCGGGCGAGCCGCCGCGCATCGCGCTTCCCCGCGATTACAACGCCGCCGTCGATCTCATCGAACGGAATCTCAAGGCCGGCCGCGGCGACAAGATCGCCTTCCGCGACGATCGCGGCGCGCTGAGCTATGCCGCGCTGGCCGAGCGCGTCGACCGCGCCGCCAACGCGCTGCGCGGCCTCGGGCTCGAGCAGGAGCAGCGCGTCCTGCTCTGCCTGCTCGACACCGTCGACTTCCCCACCCTGTTCCTGGGCGCGATCAAGGCCGGCATCGTGCCGATCGCCGCCAACACGCTGCTCACCACCGCCGACTATGATTTCATGCTGCGCGACAGCCGCGCCCGCGCGCTCGTCGTCTCCGACGCGCTCTATGACCGCTTCGCGCCGATCCTGGCGAAGCAGCCGGCGCTGAAGCACGTCATCGTCTCCGGCAGCGAGCCGGTCGAAGGCCGCCGCTCGCTCGCGGCGCTGCTGGCGGCGGCGCCGCCGCGCGCCAAAGCGGCCGAGACCACCGCCGACGATTTCTGCTTCTGGCTCTATTCCTCGGGCTCGACCGGCACGCCCAAGGGCACGGTGCATCTCCACTCGCATCTGATCCTCACCGCCGAGCTCTATGCCAAGCCGATCCTCGGCATCGGCGAGGATGACGTGGTGTTCTCGGCGGCGAAGCTGTTCTTCGCCTACGGCCTCGGCAACGCGCTCACCTTCCCGATGGCGGTGGGCGCCACCTCGCTGCTGATGGCGGAGCGGCCGACGCCGGCCTCGGTCGCCCGCATGCTGACGCGGCACGCGCCCACCATCTTCTACGGCGTGCCGACGCTCTATGGCGCGATGCTGGCGAGCCCGGACCTGCCCAAGCGCGGCGCCGTGTCGTTCCGGCGCTGCGTCTCCGCCGGCGAAGCCTTGCCCGAGGAGATCGGCCGGCGCTGGAGCGAGCATTTCGGCGTCGACATCCTCGACGGCATCGGCTCGACCGAGATGCTGCACATCTTCCTCTCCAACCGGCCCGGCGACGTCCGCTACGGCACCACGGGACGGCCGGTGCCGGGCTACGAGCTGCGCGTCGTCGACGACGACGGCAATCCGGTCGAGCCGGGCGAGATCGGCGAGCTGCAGATCGCCGGGCCGACCAGCGCCGCCTTCTACTGGAACCAGCGCGAGCGCTCGCGCCACACCTTCCTCGGCGGCTGGACGCGCAGCGGCGACAAATATGTCGAGGACCGCGACGGCTATTTCACCTATTGCGGCCGCACCGACGACATGCTGAAGGTGAGCGGCAACTACGTCTCGCCCTTCGAGGTCGAAGCCGCGTTGCTCGCGCACGAAGCCGTGCTCGAGGCCGCGGTGGTGGGCCAGCTCGACGAGCAGAAGCTGATGAAGCCCAAGGCTTATGTCGTGCTGAAGCCGGGCGCCGCCGGCTCGGCGAAGCTCGCGGAGACCTTGCAGCAGCACGTGAAGGCGCGGCTCGCGCCCTACAAATATCCGCGCTGGATCGAGTTCATCGACGAGCTGCCGAAGACCGCCACCGGCAAGATCCAGCGCTTCAAGCTGCGCGCGCGCAGCACGCTCTGAGGAGCAAAGGGGGAGACGAGGTCATGACCAAAGCGACAGAAACGGCGAGCCGTCGCCGCGTGCTGGCCGGCCTCGCCGCCGGCGCGGCCGCGGGCTTCCTGCCGGCGCGCTTCGCCATCGGCCAGCAGGCGAAGGTGAAGCTCGGGCTGATGCTGCCCTATACCGGAACCTATGCGGCGCTTGGCAAGAACATCGACGAGGCGTTCCGGCTCGCTCTCGCCGAGAAGGGCGGCAGGCTCGGCGGGCGCGAGGTGGAGTATGTCGTGCTCGACGACGAATCGGACCCGGCCAAAGGCGCCGAGAACGCCAACAAGCTGGTGTCGCGCGACAAGGTCGACGTCCTCATCGGCACGGTGCATTCCGGCGTCGCCATGGCGATGGTGAAGGTCGCCACCGACAACGACAGCCTGCTGATCATTCCCAACGCCGGCGCCGACGCCGCCACCGGACCCGCCTGCGCGCCCAACATTTTCCGCACTTCCTTCTCCAACTGGCAGCCGGGCTTCGCCATGGGCAAGGTGGCGGCGGCGCGCGGCCAGAAGCGCGCCGTGGCGGTGAGCTGGGACTACGCCGCCGGGCATGAATCCATCAATGGCTTCAAGGAGGGCTTCGCCGCCGGCGGCGGCAAGGTCGAGAACGAGCTGCTGCTGCCTTTTCCGCAGGTGGAGTTCCAGGCGATCCTGACCCAGATCGCCGCGCTCAAGCCCGAGCTGGTCTACACCTTCTTCGCCGGCGGCGGCGCGGTGAAGTTCGTCAAGGACTATGCCGCGGCGGGACTCGGGAACTCGGTCCCGCTGGTGGGCGCAGGCTTCCTCACCGACGGCACGCTCGCGGCCCAGGGCGCGGCGGCGCAAGGCCTCGAGACGACATTGCATTACGCCGACGGGCTCGATCTCCCCAAGGACAAGGCGTTCCGCGCCGCCTTCAAGAAGGCGGCGAACCGCGAGGCGGACGTCTATGCGGTGCAGGGCTACGACACCGGGCAGCTGCTCGTCGCCGGCCTCGCCGCGGTCAAGGGCGAGGTGACGGCGCGCAAGGAGCTCATCGCCGCCATGGAAAAGGCCGAGATCGACAGCCCCCGCGGCAAATTCACCCTCTCCAAGGCGCACAATCCGGTGCAGGACATCTACCTGCGCAAGGTGCAGGGACTCGAGAACCGGTATGTCAGCGTCGCCGCAAAGGCGCTCGCCGATCCCGCGCGCGGCTGCAAGATGGTGTGAAGAGAGCTTATCGGCTATCAGGCGCCGGTCGTCCGCGCCGCTCGCGGCGGCGCGGCGGCCGACAACTGACGATCGGCAGCCCCATGTCCTCGAGCCAAGCCGTCTTGTTCTTCTTCATTCAGGCGCTCAACGGCGTGCAGCTGGGGCTGCTGCTGTTCCTGGTGGCGAGCGGGCTCACACTCATCTTCGGCATCATGGGCGTCATCAATCTCGCCCATGGCAGCTTCTACATGCTGGGCGCCTATCTCGCCTTCTCCTTCGCCGAGATCAGCGGCAGCCTCTGGCTTGCCATCCTGATCGCGGTGCCGCTCACGGTGCTGCTCGGCCTCGCGCTCGAGTTCCTGCTCTTCCGTTTCCTCTATGCGCGCGACCATCTCTATCAGGTGCTGCTCACCTACGGGCTCATCCTCGTCTTCGAGGAGCTGCGCAGCCTGCTCTTCGGCGACGACGTGCACGGCGTCGCCGTGCCGGACTTCCTCAACTTCTCGATCCCGCTCACGGACACGCTGAGCTATCCCGTCTACCGCCTCTTCCTCTCGGCGGTCTGCCTCGCCGTCGCCGGCGGGCTCTATCTGCTGATCCAGCGCACGCGGCTCGGCATGACCATACGCGCCGGCGCCGTCAACCGCGAGATGGTGCAGTCGCTCGGCATCGACATCGGCCTCCTCTACCGCATCGTCTTCGCGCTGGGCGTGGCGCTCGCCGCCTTTGCCGGCATGATCGCCGCGCCCGTCGCCTCGGTCTTTCCCGGCATGGGCAACCAGATCCTGATCATCTCCTTCGTCATCGTCGTCATCGGCGGCATCGGCTCGATCAAAGGCGCCTTTCTGGGCTCGCTGCTCATCGGCCTCGCCGACACCTTCGGCCAGGTCTACGCGCCGGAGACCGCCGGCATGACCGTCTACATGCTGATGGCGGCGGTGCTGCTGTGGCGGCCCGCCGGCCTGTTCGGGCGCGCCCGCACGTGACGCGCCGGCTCTCCGCCGCGAGCCTGCTGCCGTCCCTCGTCGCGGTGGCGCTCGTCGCCTTTCCCGCGGTCGCCGGCAAGTTCTATCTGCAGCTCTCCAGCGGCATCATGATCATGGCGATCTTCGCCATGAGCCTCAATCTGCTGGTCGGCTGCACCGGCCTCGTCAGCCTCGGCCATGCCGCGTTTTTCGGCGTCGGCGCCTATGCGCTGCTGCTGCTGTCGCCGCAATACGCGCCGGCAAGCCTCTGGCTCACGCTGCCGGCGGCGGTCGGCGCGGCGGCGCTGGCGGCGCTCGCCATCGGGCTCCTGGTGCTGCGCAGCTCCGGCGTCTATTTCATCATGGCGACGCTCGCCTTCGCCCAGATGTTCTTCTACTACGCCAACGGCGCGAAATGGCTCGGCGGCTCCGACGGCGCCTACATCTTCGCCAAGCCGGACGCCGCGCTCTTCAGCGTCGCGCCGTTCAAGCTCGCCGACAACACCCATTTCTACTACGTGGCGCTGGCGCTCATGGCGGCGACCTATGGGCTGCTGCGGCTCCTTCTGCGCGCTCCTTTCGGCCGTGTGCTGGAGGGAATCCGCGTCAACGAGCAGCGCATGCGCTCGCTCGGCTTCGCCACCTTCCGCTACAAGCTCGTGAGCTTCGTCATCGCCGGCGGCCTCGCCGGCCTTGCCGGATATCTCGACGCCGCGCAATTCGGCTTCGTCAACCCCGAGCTCTTCGGCTGGCGCCAATCCGGAACCGTGCTGATGATGGTGATCCTCGGCGGCGCGGGCGCGGTGCACGGCCCCATCCTCGGCGCGGTCGCGCTGGTGCTGCTGCAGGAGGTGCTTGCCGACGCGACCAGGCACTGGCTGCTGCCCATGGGGCTCTTCATCATTCTCGCCGTGCTGGCGCTTCCCGGCGGGCTCGCCGGGCTGCGTCCGCCGCGCGCGATGCGGCGCCGGCCCGAGGCCCGCCGTGTCTGAGCCGGTGCTCCGCGTCGATCGGCTGTCGAAGAATTTCAGCGGGCTCGCCGCGGTGAGCGAGGTCACGCTCGAACTCGCCCTCGGCGAGGTCCATGCCGTCATCGGTCCGAACGGCGCCGGCAAGACGACGCTGATCGGCCTGCTCTCGGGCGATCTCCAGCCGAGCAGCGGCAGCGTGCGCTACGAGGGAAAAGAGATCGCCGGGCTGCCGCCGGAGCGCATCGCGCGGCTCGGCGTCGGCCACCTCTATCAGAGGACCAACATATTCCCGAGCTTCACCGCGTTCGAGAATTGCCGCCTCGCGACGCAGGCCCGGCTCGGCAGCTCGATGCGCTTCCTGCGCCCGGCGCTGCGCTATCGCGAGCTCAACGAAGCGGCCGAGCGCGCGCTCGCCGAGGTCGGGCTTGCCGGCCGCCGCGGGACGCCGGCGGCGGCGCTCTCCCACGGCGAGCAGCGCCAGCTCGAGCTCGCCATGACGCTGGCGACCGCGCCCCGGCTGCTGCTGCTCGACGAGCCGCTCGCCGGCATGGGTGGCGAGGAGTCGCAGCGCATGGTGGCGCTGATCGCCGGCCTCGCCGCCGACCACGCCATCCTGCTGGTCGAGCACGACATGGATGCGGTGTTTTCCGTCGCGCACCGCCTCACCGTCCTGGTCAACGGCCGGGTCCTGGCGAGCGACGCGCCCGAGGCGATCCGGCGCAGCAGGGCGGTGCAGGAAGCCTATCTCGGCGGCGAGGCGCCGGCATGAGCGGGCCGGCGCTCATCGAGGCGAAGGGACTTCACACCTTCTACGGGCCGAGCCACATCCTGCACGGCGTCGACTTCGCCGTCGGCCGCGGCGAGACGATCGGCCTGATGGGGCGGAACGGCATGGGCAAGACGACGCTGCTGCGCTCGCTGCTGGGGCTGACGCCGCCCCGCGCGGGCGAGGTGCTGGTCAACGGCAGATCCATGACCGGCGCCAAACCGCATGTCGTCGCGCGCCAGGGCATCGCCTTCGTGCCCGAAGGGCGCGGCATCTTCGCCAGCCTTACCGTGCGCGAACATCTGGTCATGGCGGCGCGGCCGGGCCGCGACGGCAGCCGCCACTGGACGTTCGAGCGCGCTCTGGCGAGTTTCCCGCGGCTCGCCGAGCGGCTCGACCACGGCGGCGGGCAGCTCTCGGGCGGCGAGCAGCAGATGCTCACCATTGCGCGCGCGCTGACGACCAATCCCGATCTCCTCATCCTCGACGAGGCGACCGAGGGGCTGGCGCCGCTGGTCGCCCGCGAGATATGGTCCACCCTCCGCCTCATCCGCGAGGGCGGCGTCGCCGCCATCATCGTCGACAAGAATCTCGCCGCCGTCTCGGCGATCGCCGACCGCGTGGTGGTGCTGGTCAAGGGTCGCGTCGCGTTTGCCGGCAGCGCCGCCGATCTCAAGAAGCAGCCGGAGAGTCTGCATCGGCATTTGGGAGTCTAGGCGTGCTCATCGCTCATTGGTCCTCCACCCCCGAACCGGGCCGCGGGCGCGGAGGGCCCCGGCCATGGCTTTCGTAATCGCCGGCGGGCATCGCCTCGAATATGAGCGGATTCCGGGGCGCCCCGGCGCGCCGACGCTGGTGCTGCTCCATGAGGGGCTGGGCTCGCTGGCGCTGTGGCGCGACTTCCCGCAAAAGCTGGCGGCGGCGACCGGCCTGCCGCTGCTGGTCTATTCGCGCCGGGGCTACGGCCGGTCCGATCCCGTCGCCGGGCCGCGCGGGGCGCGCTACATGCATGACGAGGCGCTGGTCAGCTTTCCCGAGCTGCGCCGCGCGCTCGGCCTCGACGACGTCATCCTGGTCGGCCACAGCGACGGCGCCTCGATCGCGCTCATCCATGTCGGCAGCGGCGCCGGGACGGCGCGCGGGCTCATCCTCGAGGCGCCGCACGTCTTCGTCGAGCCGATCAGCCTGGCCAGCATCGCGGCGGCGCGCACCGCCTTCGAGACGACCGATCTGCGCCAGCGCCTCGCGCGCTATCACGCCGACGTCGACGGCGCCTTCCGCGGCTGGAACGAAGCCTGGCTCAGCCCCGAATTCCGCGACTGGAACATCGAGGAGTACCTGCCGGGCGTGACCTGCCCGGTGCTGGCGATCCAGGGCGCCGACGACGAGTACGGCACGCTGAAGCAGCTCGACGCGCTCGAGGGCGGGGTCCAAGGCCCGTTCGCGAGGCTGATGCTGCCGCGCTGCGGGCATTCGCCGCATCGCGACCAGGAGAGCGCGGTGCTCGAGGCGATGGCGGAGTTCGCCGAGCGGATCAGCGCGGCCGGATGATCTCGGCGGCGTCGGTCTCCGCGTGGAGCCGCTCGACCAGCGCGGCGCGGTTGGTGAGCACGGCGCGCTGATTGATGTAGCCCTTGTCGGTGATCTCGCCCTTGTCGATGGAAGGCGGCTCCTCGAGCAGCAGCGCGCGGGCGACGCGGTGCGAGCTGCCGCCGGCGGTCTCGTTGTGGCGGGCGAGCGCGGCGGCGAGGGCGTCGCGCACCGCCCTCTCGCGGACGAGCGCCGCGAGCGGCGCGTCGGCGAGATGCGGGCAGAGGCCGCGGCAGCCGGCGAGGCTCGGGAACACCAGCATGCCGATCTCGTCGCGGTCGTGGCCGGTGACGACCGCATCCTCGACCACCGGCGCGCAGGCGGCGATGAGCGCCACGCGCAGCGCGCCGACGCTGACCCAGGTGCCCGAGGAGAGCTTGAAGTTCTCGCCGAGGCGGCCGTCGAAGACGATGCCGCGCCGGGGCTCGGCGGGGTCCTCGAGCCGCGCCGCGTCGCCCGGCCGGTAGAATCCCTCCGCGTCGAAGGCGGCTTCGGTGAGGTCGGGCCGCTTCCAGTAGCCCGGCGTGATGTTGGGGCCGCGCACGCGGATCTCGAGCTTGTCGCCCTCGGGCACGAGCTTCACCTCGCAGCCCGGCGCCGGCAGGCCGATATTGCCGGCGCGCTCGATCGGGTAATGCACCAAGGTCGCCAGCGGCGCCGTCTCGGTGGTGCCCCAGGCCGACACCATCACCACCTTGTGGCCGGCGGTCGCGAGCGACAGCGCCTCGAGCCGCTGCCACAGGCTCTGCGGCAAGGCGGCGCCGGCATAGAGGATGAGGTCGAGCTCGCGGAAGAAGCTCCGCGCCAGCGCCGCGTCGCGCTCGAGATGGTCGAGCACCATGGCGAAGCCGCGCGGCACGTTGAGATAGAGCGTCGGCGACACCTCGCGCAGATTGGCGATGCTCTTCTCGATCAGGCCCGGCGCCGGCCGCCCCTCGTCGATATAGAGCGTGCCGCCGTTGCGCAGGATCATGTTGAAGTCGGAATTGCCGCCGAAGGTGTGGTTCCAGGGCAGCCAGTCGAGGATCACCGGCGGCCGCTCGGCGAGGAAGGGCCAGGCGCGGGCATAGCTCTCCTGGTTCGAGGTCATCATGCGCTGGGTGTTGACGACGCCCTTGGGCTCGCCGGTCGAGCCCGAGGTGAAGAGGATCTTCGCCACCGTGTCGGGCCCCACCAAGGCGAAGGCGCGTTCCACCGCCGCCGTCGGCCGGGCGGCGAGGAGCGCGGCAAACGCCGTCGCCTTGGCGCCCGCGGGCGGGTTGGCCGAGACCACCAGCTCGGCGTCGCGCAGGCCCAGCGCGGCGATCGCCGCGGCGTAGCGCGCGCCGTCGTCGGCGAAGATCAGGCCGGGCTCGATCAGGTCGCGGACGTAGCGCAGCTTGGCGAAGTCCTGCGACAGGCGCGAATAGGCGGTCGAGACCGGCGTCACCGGCACGCCGACATGCATCGCGCCGAGCGCGAGCAGCGCATGGTCGATGCCGTTGTCGGAGAGGATCATCACCGGCCGCTCGGGGCCG
>JASHTP010000468.1 GCA_030040495.1 Alphaproteobacteria bacterium | reverse complement strand
AGGCGCGCTCTCGGAGCATGCGGCGCGGCAGCTCCTCGCCGCCGCGGGCCTGAAGCTGCCGCCCGGACGGCTGGTGACGAGGCGCAACGAGCTGGCGCCGGCGGCGGCGGCGCTGGGCTTTCCGCTGGCGCTCAAGATCCAGTCGCCGGACATCGCGCACAAGACCGAGATCGGCGGCGTGCGGCTCGACATCGCCGATCCCACGGCGCTCGGCGAGGCCTATGACGCGGTCATCGCCGCGGCGCGCCGCGCGCGGCCCGAGGCGCGGCTCGAAGGCGTGCTGCTGCAGAGGATGGCCAAGCCGGGCGTCGAGATGATCCTCGGCACCATCCGCGATCCCGTCTTCGGGCCGCTCGTCATGCTGGGATCGGGTGGCGTCGCCACCGAGCTCTTCAAGGACGTGACCTATCGCCTGGCGCCGGTCGATGCCGCCGAAGCGCGGGCGATGCTCGCGGAGCTCAAGGCGGCGAAGCTGCTCGAGGGGTTCCGCGGCGCGCCGCCGGCGGACATCGAGGCGCTCGCCGCGCTGGTGGCCGAGCTCTCGGCCTTCGCCGCCGCCTATCGCGACCTCGTGCAGGAGGTCGATCTCAACCCCGTCATCGTCCATGCCCGGGGCGAGGGCTGCACCATCGCCGACGCGCTGCTGATCCCGGCGGCGCGCGGCTGACGCCGGCCTTGCCGCGTCGGCCCATTCGCCCCGGCCCGTGTGCCTTGCGCGGCGCCGGGAAAGTTGCATTCTTAGGGGTCAGAATATGTCATTTAGGGTGTGTCGGCCTGATCATCAGCAAGTCGCCGCTCTCCGCGGCGCCGCGGGCCGTCCGAGCGTAAGGCGAGGATCTTGCGCCGGGCGGCGGGGTCGGCGTTGGCGGAGGAGCGGGCAACGACCGCAAGTTTCCGTAGAGGTTCATCCAGGGGCTATCGAATGACGCGCTGGACCCGATGAGCTTCGAGGATTTTCTGGCGGCGATCGGGGAGCCGGCGCTGCGCGAGGTCACGCTGCACTGGCGGGCGGCGCGCGGCGGCAGGCGGATGCCGGGGTGGAAGGACATCGATCCCGCGGCGCTCGCGCGGCATCTGCCGATCATCTGGTCCTGGAAATACGACCGCGGCGCCGATTCCTTCACCGGCAGGCTCGCGGGCGAAGAGATCAACGCGGCCTTCGGCAAGAGCCTGCGGGGCGCGAGGATGAGCGAGTTCTTCGCCAACTGGCAGTACGACCTGATCTTCGCCCGCAGCAAGCGCGTGGTGACCGAGCCCGCCTTCGCGCATGGCAGCGGCCCGGTCTTCATCCATGCCGGGCGTCACGGCACAGGCGAGCGAATCATCCTTCCCTTGGCGGCGGACGGAATCCATGGCGACGGCATTCTCGGCGCCACCGTCTATCGCCTGGAGCCGAGCCGGTTCGACGAAGGGACGGCGCAGTGGGATCTCGCAGCGGAGAAGGTCGAGTTCTTTCCGCTAGAATGAGGGCGGGCCGATACCTCGTCTCGCCCATGCGCGTCGAGATCTGGCAAGACACCAGGAGGAACGCATGACAGAGCCCGGAGCGAAGCGTCTTTCCGGCAAGGTCGCCGTCGTCACCGGCGCCGGCTCGCGCGCCGAGGGCATCGGCAACGGCCGCGCTGCCGCCATCCTGCTGGCGCGGCACGGCGCCCGCGTGGCGCTCGTCGACGCCGTGCGCGGCTGGGCGGAAGCCACCGCGCGGATGATCGAGGCGGAAGGCGGCGACTGCTGCGTGATCGAGGCGGACGTGACCGTGCCCGCCGCCTGCGCCGAGGCGGTGGCGCAGACCGCGGCGCGCTCGGGCGGGCTCGACATCCTGGTCAACAATGTCGGCATCGGCGGGCCGCAAGGCACCGCCGTCGAGGTCGATCCCGCCGCCTGGGACCAGGCGATGCGGGTCAACGTCACTTCGATGATGCTGATGGCGAAATACGCCATTCCCGAGATGCGCAAGCGCGGCGGCGGCGCCATCGTCAACATCGCCTCGGTGGCCGGCCTCACCGGCGGCCACCCGCATCTCTTCTATCCCACCTCCAAGGGCGCCGTCGTCCAGCTCACCCGCGCCATGGCGGCGCAGCATGGCGGCGACGGCATCCGCGTCAACTGCATCGCGCCGGGCATGGTCTATACGCCCATGGTCTATAGCGGCGGCATGTCGCCGGAGCTGCGCGAGCAGCGCCGCCAGCGCTCGCTGCTCAAGACCGAGGGCACGGGCTGGGACGTCGGCAACGGCGTTCTCTACCTCGTCGGCGAGGAGGCGCGCTGGGTCACCGGCATCGTCCTGCCGATCGACGCCGGCGCCACCGCCGCCGCGGGCGGATTGCCGGCGCGCCGGCCGTAGCGGCGCGCTCGTCCCGCAATTTTCGCGGCCCGATCCTGCCGCGGTGGGCGGGTCAGATCCAGACGTCGTTCGCGGCGGTGCGCTCGCCGCCCTCATGGCCGGTATTGAGGACTCCGCGCGGCTCGATCAGCAACAGCTTCACCTCGTGTTCGGCGTAAGGCTTGTGCTCGACGCCTTTCGGGACGACGAACATCTCCCCTGCCGACACATGGACCGCACCGTCGCGAAAATCGATCCGCAGCATGCCGTCGATCACGATGAAGGTTTCGTCCGTGTCCTGATGGTCGTGCCAGACGAAATCGCCCTGCAGCTTCACGACCTTGAACTGGTAGTCGTTCATCTCGGCGATGACCTTCGGTTGCCAGTGCTCGTCGAACATTCCGAACTTCTGGCCGAAATTGACCGACTTGTAGATCATGGGGCCTCTCTCCTCGCTGGTGGCGCAACCATAGAGGGCGCGCGAGGAAGCCGTGGAGAAAAAAAGAGGGGCGCGCGATGCGCGCCCCTCGAGGCGTTGGCTTGCGCCGGGGTCAGAGCTTCGCGATCCCCGGGAAGAACAGGTAGCAGGCGACGCTGATCACGATGAGGTAGCCCAGGATCACCAGGCACCAGCCGAAATTGTGGCGGATGACCGCGCCTTCGTTGCGGACGAACTTTGTGGTGGCGACGCCGACGCTCGCGGTCTGCGGCGCCACCGGCTTGCCGATCTCGGCGCCGACAGAGTTCACCGTCGGCAGCAGCAGCGGCGGGAAGCCCAAGAGCTGGCCGACCAGCGCCTGGAACTTGCCGAACATGGCGTTGGTCGACGTGTTGCTGCCCGACAGCGCCACGCCGATAAAGCCCAGGATCGGCGCCACGACGATGAAGGCGGGACCGAGCGCGGAGAAGGCCTTGGCCAGCGACCCCGCCATGCCCGAGAAATTGTAGACATAGGCGAGGCCGAAGATGAACACGCCGACGAGGCAGGCGCCCCACATCTCCGACCAGGTCTTGGCCCAGATCTCGGCGAGCTGCTTGCCGGTGACGCGCATCAGGATCGCGGCGATGATCCAGGACACCAGGATGGCGGTGCCGCCCACGCCCGGCGTCCAGTTGAAGATCGCCGCGATGGTGGCGCCCGGCGAGATCGACGAGGCGGCCGTCACCTGCAGATGGAGCAGGATGATGCCGGGCAGCTTCGACCAGGGCCCGGTCCAGGCGACGACGACGACGACGAGCACCGCGATCGGCAGCCAGCCGGCGAGGATCTCGGCGCCGGTCATGCCGTGCGGCGCCTTCGCCGCGCTGCCCGACAGCGGCTTGCCGCCATAGCCCAGCACCGTCGCCGGATGCCACATCCTCAGCAGGATCAGCAGGCAGACGAAGCAGACGATGGAACCGGCGACGTCCGGCAGATAGGGGCCGAGAAAGGTGCCGACCGGCAGCTGCCCGGCGATGTAGCCGAGCGAGCCGACGATGGCCAAGGGCCAGGCCTCCCACATCCCCTTCTTGCCGGAGACGAGATAGAGCAGGATCCAAGGCGGCGCCAGCGCCAGGATGGCGACGATCTTGCTGATCGATCCCGACAGCGCCAGCAGCGGATATCCCGTCACCGCGGCAAGCGCGATGATCGGCGCGCCGAGCGCGCCGTAGGAGACCGGCGCGTTGTTGGCGATCGCCGCGACGCGGATGGCGTCGAGATCGGGGATGCCGAGCGCGATCAGGATGGGCGCGACGAACGCCCAGGGATAGCCGAAGCCGACGAGCCCTTCGAGCAGCGCGCCGAAGGCCCAGGCGAACAGGATGGCTTGCACGCGCACGTCCTGCGTTCCTTGCGAGATCAGCCAGCGCCGCAGCTTCTCGAACGCGCCGGTGGCGACCATCGTGTTGAACAGCATGACGCCCCAGAAGGTGATCCAGTCGACGTTCCAGACGCCGGTGGCGGAGCCGTAGACATAGGCGAGCGCGCCGCTCTCGAGCGGCATCCGCCACACCAGGATGGCGAGCGCGAGCGTGACCAGCGAGCCGACCAGCGTCGCGATCCAGGCCGACCAGCGCAGCACCGCGAGCATGAAGAGCAGCGCCGCCACGGGGACCAGCGCCACCAGCCAGGTGACGAACATGTTTCCGGTAGGATCGAGAATCTGCGTGAACATTCGGACTTCCTCCCCCATTGCCCATTACGGAGTGGATGCCGTGCACGCGTGCTGGATCAGACAACCATGTATTTGCCCGATGACCTGGGCCTCCCCAGGCGGGCTTCGTCATGCCCCGATCTTCAGCCGCCAATTCCCAGCGCAGGAACGACGATGATCTTGTTCGCCGGCATCCCTCCAAAGACACGGCTTACCCCGGGAGGATGCGTCAAATCGGCGGTCGCGGCAAGGCCGAGCTGCGGCGGCGGGCCGATCCAGGCGAAGGCGAGCCGGCCGTGACCCGCCCCGTCGCATCGTGAGCCGTTGACCGGCGGCGTCGCGGCGCGCCAGCATCGCCGGGTTTCAGCGCGGAGGCGAGGCGATGGCGAAGCCGGTCCAATATCTCAATCCCGAAGCCGCAAGCCCGGCGCAGGGGCTTTATTCGCACGTGGCGCGGGTCGAGGCCGGCGCGCTCTACTTCATCGCCGGCCAGGTCGCCGTCGGCGCCGACGGGGCGGTGGTCGGCAAGGGCGATTTCGACGCGCAGTTCCGGCAGGTCTTCGACAATCTCCGCGCCGTGCTGCGCGGCCTCGGGCTCGGCTTCGAGGAGGTGGCGAAGTTCACGACGTATCTGGTCCATGCGCAGGACATCGAGCGCTTCATGGCCCGCCGCGCCGAGCTCTTTCCCACGCTCTTCCCCGGCAAGCTCTATCCGCCCAACACGCTGCTCATCATCGACCGGCTGGTCAAGGAGGAGTTCCTGATCGAGGTCGAGGCGGTGGCGTTGGACAAACACGGCTAGCGCATTCGTCCGCGGCGAGGCCGCTTGCCGCCCACCGGCGCGTTCGCCACAGTCCCCGCGCCAGACACCGCTGCGGACCCCCCGCCATGCACGACGATCCCGATGCCCCTCGACCCGCCGCGCGCTCCGAGCGCGGCCGCTATGCCGAATTCGTCGACGAGCTGTTCCGCCTGCAGCTGATCGACCGCGAGAAGCGCGATTTCCTGCGCGCGGGGTTGCGGCTCGCCGAAGAGCCCGCGCCGCCGCTGGTGCCGCCGGCCTCCTCCCATTGCCGCGTTTCCGAGGCCGGGCTGAAGCGCGCCGCCGACGCCAGGCTCGTCGAGAGCCTCGGCGGCGGCCGCCACCGCCTGCGCTGCGGGCCCGAGACGGTGCATTGGGGCTATCTCTCCGGCGCCGCCGAGCCGGTGTTGCGGATCGCGCCCGGCGACACCGTCACCATCGACACGGTCTCGCACGAGGGCATCCTCGCCGATCAGGGCGATCCCGAAAGCTTCTTCGCGCGCTTCGGCATCGCCAAGGAGGAGGTGCTGCGCGATCTCGTCGGCGTCTATGCCAAGGTGCAGCACAGCGGCATCGGCCCGCATGTGGTGAGCGGCCCCGTCGCCGTCGCCGGCGCCGAGCCCGGCGACGTGCTCGCCGTCCATGTGCTGGACGCGGTGCCGCGCGTTCCTTACGGCGTCAACACCATGCGCATGAACCGCGGCGGGCTGCCCGACGAGTTCACCTTGAACCGCAGCATCGTCATCCCCTTCGACACCGCGCGCGGCGTCGCCAAATTCTCCGAGCGCATCGAGGTGCCGCTGGCGCCGTTCTTCGGCATCATGGCGACCGGCCCGGCGCGCAGCCTCGGCCGCGTCAGCTCCGTCCCGCCCGGCGCCTTCGGCGGCAACATCGACCTCAAGGATCTGACCGCGGGTGCGACGCTCTATCTGCCGGTCCATGTGCCCGAGGCGCTGTTCATGGTCGGCGACGGCCATGCCGCCCAGGGCGACGGCGAGGTCGACCTCACCGCCATCGAGACCTCGCTCACCGGCACCTTCCGCTTCGATCTCCTCAAGGGCAGGCCGCTCGCCTGGCCGCGCGCCGAGACGCCGACCCACTGGATCACGCTCGGCCTGCATGAAAATCTCGACGAGGCGATGAAGCTCGCGATCCGCGAATGCATCAAGTTCCTGAGCGAGGAGAAGGGGCTGGCGCGCGCCGATGCCTACGCGCTCGCCTCGATCGCCGTCGATTTCGAGGTGACGCAGGTGGTGGACGGCGTCAAAGGCATCCATGCCATGATCCCGAAGGGGATCTTCCGCGATTAGCGGCGTCACTTCACGGGCAGCACCGTGATCTCGCCGGCCATGCCGACGCCTTCATGCTGGCTGCAGAAATAGCGATAGGTGCCCGGCACGGTGAGGGTGCGGCGGAAGCTCGCGCCGGGCGCCAGCTCGCCGGACGCGAAGGCTTGCGCGCCCGGCGGCAGCGCGGCGCCGCCGAGCGCGGGGTCGGCGGTGACGCTGTGGCGGAAGCGCGAGGCGTTGCGCCACTCGACGGTCTCGCCGGCGCGGATGGTGACGGCGGCGGGGTCGAACTCGAAAGCGTCGGTCATGCGCACCAGCGCCGCGACCGCGCCGGCTTCCGCCGGGGCGCGCGGCGCGGCGCAGGCGCCGAGCGCCGCCAGCAGCAAAGCGGCGAGCGCCAAAGGTCGCGGCGGCATGGCGGCGCGGCTCAGGAGATGAAGGAGGCCGGCACCGGGTTCTCGCCCAGCGCGTGGCGCAGCACCGCCCAATGCATGGTCTCGTCGCCGAGAATGCTCGCCGCCGCTTTCGCCAGATCCTTGTCGGCGAGGATCGGCACCGCGCCGAGATAGGCCGAGGCCGCGCCCTTCTCGAGGCCGGCGGCGAAGCGCAGCACGTCGGCCTGGTCCTTCAGCTGGTCGGTGGGGAAGTGGTAGTCGGAAGCGGGCTTGGCCATCACCGGGCTGCCGCCGAGCTTGGCGATGGTGGCGGACAGCAGCTGGGCATGCTGCTTGTGGTCGCTCTGGAACTGCACGGCGAGCGCCAGCACCGGCTGCTGCAGCAGCCCGCTCTCGGCGCCGACCTGGTAGGCGGCGATCGCCTGGTATTCGAGGCCGAGCGCGGCGTTGAGCACGCCGACATCGCCGGCGGGATCGGCGGCCATCGTCTTGTCCGCGGCCATGCTCTCGCAGCCGGCGAGCAGGCCGACCGCCAGCGCCGAAAGCGTCGCGGTGCCGGCGCCCTTGATCAGGCCGCGGCGCGAGGCGAGGAGGCGTGAGCGCGTCACCAGTGAAGCAGGGGTCATGGGGTTCTCCCGTCCAGGTCTGCAGCGTTGCGTCGAGCCGGAGCGCAGCGGCCCCGACAGCATGGCTACGCGGCAGCAGCGCCCGCGGATGCAGCGACGCAAGAAAATTCGGCCGGGGTGGCATTCGACCCGGCGGAATCGGATGCCGGCCGAACGCGCGCCGCTCTATTTCGCCGGCAGCAGCGTGCCGACGAAGACCACCGGCCCGGTCGGCTGGCCGGTGGGCGAGCCGCCCTTGGGCTCGATGCTGATGGCGAGCGTCGTGCCCGCGCCGAGCGCCAGCGGCGACGCGCCGAGCTCGATCCTGCCGGTGGGCGGAATGACGCCGAGCGGTTTCGGCTTGGCGTCCGGCGGGATCGCCCAGAGCTCGAAGCCGCGATCGCCGGGCGGCTGCGCCTCGGCCACCGCGCGCAGCAACAGCCCGCCGCTGCTGCCGGTGGCGACGAAAGCCGGCTGCACCTGCTGCGGCGCGTGCAGCACCGCGACATAGGCAGGCCCCGCCGCCGGCGCCAGCGCCACATAGAGCGCCAGACCCGCCGCCACCGCGGCCGCCGCCGCCGTCGCGGCGCGCCACAGCGCGAGCGACTGCCAGAGGCCCGCCGGCCGCGCCGGCGCCGCGCCCGGGGCAAGGGCGCTCTCGATCCGCTGCCACAGGCCCGGCGGCGGCTCGGCCGGCGGCGCCAGCATCGCCAGCGGCTGGAGCCGCTCCTGCCAGAAGGCGACGGCGCGGCGCAGCTCCGCATGATGCGGCAAGGCCGCCTCGACCTCGCGCGCGGCTCCCGGCTCGAGCACGCCGAGGACATATTCGCCGGCGAGAATGTGCAGCTCTTCGGACGTGTCGGGGATCATGATTCGAGACAGCTCCGGAGCGAGAGAAGGCCGCGCCGCACCCAGCTCTTGACGCTGCCGAGCGGCGCCGGCAGGCGCGCGGCGATCTCGGCATGGCTCAGCCCGTCGACGAAGGCGAGGATGATGCAGCGCCGCTGCTTCTCCTCGAGCGCCTCGAGGCAGCGGCGCAAGGCGCTTGCGGCGAGCCGCAGATCGATCGCCGCCGCCATGTCCGGCTCGTCGGCGCGGTCGCCCAGCGCGGGATCGTCGCTCGGCGTTTCGCGGCCGAGCTTGCGCACGAGATCGAGCGCGCGGAAGCGCAGGATGCCGGTGAGCCAGGCGGCGGCATTGCCGCGCTCGGGCGCGAAGCTTGCGGCGTTCTGCCAGACCTGGACGAAAGCGTCCTGCAGCGCGTCGGCGGCGAGGTCCGGCCGGCGCGTGATGCGCAGCGCGATGCCGTAGAGCCGCCGCGATTCCAGCTCGTAGAGTCGCTCCAGCGCGGCGCGGCTGCCGCGCTGCACCGCGAGGAGCAGCGCGTCGAGCGAGGCGAGGGCGGCGAGCTTCTGATCCATGACGCGCCGAGGCTGCGCGACACCGTGCATGGAACGGGCTTCCTTGTCCACCGGCGCGGCGCGGGCGCGCGCCCGGTCGATGAGGGAGGCAACCACCCTCATCACCATGATTACGCGAAGACCGGCGCAGGACGCCCGTCGGCACCGACGTCGCGGCCGAGCGAGCGCATGACGCATCCTCCGGGAAAGCCGCCGCCGGAAGGATTACGCGCCGCGGCGCCGGCCGGATGCAGCGCTCGGAGCCCGGCTCCTAAAGCCGCAGCGCCACCGGCGTGCCGTCATGGGCCATCGGCACGACGCAGACGAGCAGCCGCGCGACCTCGCCCTGCTCGTCGGCGAGCGGCAGCACCAGACGATGCCAGGTCGCGGTGTAGACCGCCGCCGGCGGCCCGTGCACGGTGAAGAGCGGCTCGCCGCGGCGGAGCGTGGCGCGGAAGACGGCGAGGCCGAACTCGACGACGTAGGCGCTCGCCCTGAGCGCCGAGGCGCACCGCCCGGTCATGTCGAAGCCGGAGACCGCGGCGACGATGCTGCCGAAGACGCGGTAGCGGAAGTCGTGCCCGCCCTCGACCGCCTCGACGAGATTGATGTAGCCGAGCGCCGGCCGCATCTCGATGGCGTCGACCTCGCGGCAGCCCGGCATGCGCCGTGCGCCGCGCAGATCGTCCCAGTAGCGCAGCAGGAAGCGGTGCTGCTGCGCTTTCAGCGTCTCGACCGGCGGCCGCCAGCGCAGCGACGGGCCGCGGGCACCGGCTGCGGCGAAGACCTGGCGCAGCTCCTCGGTCTCGCCGGACACGATCGCCGCCGTCCAGCGCTCGACGCGCCGCCAGTCGAGG
>JASHTP010000467.1 GCA_030040495.1 Alphaproteobacteria bacterium | reverse complement strand
GGCGCGCGGCGCGCGCTCGAGCTGAAGCGCGACCCCGGCCGCTTCCTCTCCACCGTGCAGATCGGCATCACCCTCATCGGCGTGCTGGCGAGCGCCTTCGGCGGCGCCACCCTGGCCGAGACGCTGGCCTTGCGTCTCGAGCGCGTGCCCGGCGCGATCGGCCGGCACGCGACCTCGATCGGCTTCGTCGCCGTGGTCATCACCATCGCCTTCCTCACCCTGGTGCTGGGCGAGCTGGTGCCGAAGCGGCTGGCGCTCGGCCGTCCGGAATTCATCGCCGCGCGCCTGTCGCGGCTGCTGCAGGCGCTGTCGACGGTGGCGCGGCCGGTCGAGCGGCTGCTCAGCGTCGCCAGCAATCTGGTGCTGCGCCTGGTGCCCTTCCGGCCCGGCGAGCCGCCGCCGGTGACCGAGGAGGAGATCACCCTGATGATGCGCGAGGCGACCGCCGCCGGCCATTTCCACGCCGCCGAGACGGCGATCGTGCAGATGGTGTTCCGCCTCGGCGACCGCCGCGTCAGCGCGGTGATGACGCCGCGCACCCAGGTCGAATGGCTCGACGTCACCGACACCGACGACGAGAACCGGCGCAAGATCATCGACAGCGACTATTCGCGCTTTCCCGTGGTGCAGGGCGGGCCGCAGCAGGTGCTGGGCATCGTCCAGGTGAAGGATCTCCTCACCATGGTGCTCGCCGGGCGGCCCTTCGAGGTGAAAAGCGCGGTGAAGCCGCCGATCTACCTGCCGAACACGGTGACGGCGCTGCGCGCGCTCGAGATCTTC
Source organism: Alphaproteobacteria bacterium (assembly GCA_030040495.1). GTDB lineage: Bacteria > Pseudomonadota > Alphaproteobacteria > ATCC43930 > CGMCC-115725 > DAHUYF01. The sequence goes on along the minus strand of JASHTP010000467.1, from coordinate 2,964 downwards.
AAGCAGTCGGGCGCGCCGATGGCGCTGGTGGTCGACGAGTATGGCGACTTCGAGGGCGTCGTCACCTTGCACGACATCCTGCAATCGCTGGTCGGCGACATCGCCGAGCCCGGCGAGCCCGCGGGCCAGACGGTGGTGCGGCGCGACGACGGCTCCTGGCTCGTCGACGGCATGGTGACGGTCGACGAGGTCAAGGACCTGACCGGGCTGAAGCGGCTGCCAGGCGACGAGGAGGGCGAGTTCCACACGCTGGGCGGCTTCATGATGGCGCGCATCAACCGCGTGCCGACGGTCGGCGACCGCTTCCTGGTCGAGGGCTTCCGCTTCGAGGTGGTGGACATGGACGGCCGCCGCGTCGACCGCGTGCTGATCATCCCGCCGAAGGCCGCGCGACGGTGAGAAAGCACCATGGGCGGCGACGGCCGCGCCGGCTATCCTGTCACGCGCCCCCTTTTTTCCCTCGCTCGCGCAAATAGGTCAGGGCCATGCGGATCCGGTCGCTTGCTTGCCTCGCCATCGCCGTGCTTTTGCCGCGGCTCGCGGCGGCACAGACCGATTGCGGCCCCCCGCCGAGCGCCGGCGGCGATCGTTGGCCGGTCGGCACGCTGGAAAGCGTCGACCTCGACGGCGCCGTGCTGTGCCCCTTGGTGAATCGGCTCGCCGGCTGGAAAGACGCCGACATTCATGCGGTGCTGGTGGCGCGTCATGGCCGGCTGGTGTTCGAGCATTATTTCTCCGGCAGCGACGAGCGCTTCGGGCATCCGGTCGGCGAGGTCGCCTTCGGGCGCGAAACCCGGCACGACGAGCGCTCGGTGACCAAGAGCGTCACCGCGTTGATGGTCGGAATCGCCATCGAGCGCGGCTGGATCAAGAGCGTCGACGAGCCGGTCTTGTCCTTCTTCCCGGAATACGCGGATCTGCGCTCGCCGGAAAAGGAGCGCATCACGCTGCGCCACCTGCTGACCATGTCCAGCGGGCTGGAATGGCACGAATCCGACATCCCCTACTTCGACGACGCCAACAGCGAAAATCGCATGGACGATGCGCCGGATCCCTATCGCTTTGCGCTGGAGCAGCCGGTCGCGGCGCCGCCCGGGCGGGTCTACAACTACAATTCGGGCTCGAGCGAGGTGCTCGGCGCCGTGCTGCGCAAGGCCACCGGCAAGCCGCTCGACGAGTTGGCGCGCACGCTGCTGTTCGAGCCGCTCGGGATCACCGACGTCGAATGGCGCAGCTATGCCCAGGGCAATGCCAGCGCGGCCGCGGGGCTGCGCCTCAGGCCGCGCGATCTCGCCAAGCTCGGCCAGCTCGTGTTGCAAAAAGGCGCCTGGCACGGGACCCAGCTCGTCCCCGCGGCTTGGGTCGCCGCCGCGACGAGCCCGCAGATCAACGGCGAAGGCCTGTTCTTCTACGGCTACCAGTTCTGGCTCGGCCGGTCCTTCGTCGCCGGTCGCGAAATCGATTGGGCCGCCGCGGTCGGCCTGGGCGGCCAGCGGGTCTATATCGTGCCGGCGCTCGACCTGGTTCTCGTGGTCAATGCCGGGCTTTACAAGAGCCCGCTCCAGGGCTCGGTGCCGCTGGCGATCCTCGACCGCTATGTCCTGGCGGCGACGGTCGCGCGCTGACCGGCGCCGCGAGGCCGCCTTGCGCCCGGGCGTGCAAAGGACCAACTTAGCCGCGAATTCCGGCTGCGAGGAACCATGGCTGCCGTTTTGCCCACGCTCTTTCTCTCGCACGGCGCGCCGACGCTGTCGCTCGATCCCGGCGCCACCGGCGCCTTCTGGCAGAAGCTGGCGCAGGAGCTGCCGCGGCCCGGCGCCGTGCTCTGCGTCTCCGCCCATTGGATGAGCGAAGAGCCGCTGGTCTCGGCGCCCGAGCGCAACGAGACGATCCATGATTTCTACGGCTTTCCCGAGCCGCTCTACCGCATGAGCTATCCGGCGCCGGGCGCGCCGGCGCTCGCCGAGCGGGTGGCGGGGCTGCTCGCCGGCGCCGGCATCGCCAACGGCATCGACCGCAGCCGCGGCCTCGACCATGGCGCCTGGGTGCCGCTGCGCCTGATGTATCCCGCCGCCGACATCCCGACCATCCAGCTTTCGATCCAGCCCGACCGCGACGCCCTTTGGCACGACCGGCTGGGGGCGGCGCTGGCGCCGCTCAGGAGCGACGGCGTGCTGGTGCTGGCGAGCGGCGGCGCCGTGCACAATCTGCGCGGCCTGGCGCGCCAGGGCGGCCCGGTTCCGGCCTGGGCGCAGGAATTCGACGAGTGGCTCGCCGCGGCGCTGGCGGAAGGGCGCAAGGCGGAACTGCTCGACTGGCGCGCCCGCGCGCCGCATGCGCGCGAGGCGCAGCCGACGCCCGACCATTTCCTGCCGCTGTTCGTGGCGCTGGGGGCCGCCGGCGCGGGCGCGCGCGGCGAGCGGCTCTTTCAGGGCTTCACCCTCGGCAGCCTCAGCATGGCGGCGTTCCGCTTCGCTTGACCACCGGCACCGGCGCCACTTCGCCGCGCGCCGGCACGCGCCTTCCCCAGAAGCGCCTGGTCTCGACGAACTGCCAGATCAGCAGCGGCGGAATGCCGAGGACGAGGTCGCGGCCGCGCTTCAGGAGCGACAGCGCCAGCGCCTGGTCGGGGGTGATGCCGAAGCCGGCGCCGAGCATGATGTAGGCGCCTTCCTGGACGCCGATGGCGTTGGGGACGACGAAGGCGACGCTGCGGATGGCGTAGAGCATGCTCTCGATCGCCAGCACCGGCGCGAAGCCGAGCGTCACCCCCATCAGCCGCAGCGCGACCCAGGCCTCGGCGCTGCTGCCGATCCACGCCGCGAGGTGCAGCAGGAAGCAGATCGAGACGCCGCCGGGGCGCGCATGGATGCGGCGGATCTCGGCCTGCACCGCGCCGGCCGCGGCGCTGAGCGCGGTGATCCAGCCCCGCGCCAGCCGCGTCGCCAGGCGGTCGAGCTGGCT
>JASHTP010000466.1 GCA_030040495.1 Alphaproteobacteria bacterium | reverse complement strand
CGGCCGATGCCGCTCTTTGAGCCGGCCGATGCCGCGCCGCGCCTTGACCGGGGCCGCGGTCGCGAGGTTAGGCTGCGAGTTCGGCGCCCGGCGGGCGGAACGCACCGCAGCGGCGCTCTCGGGCGAAAGGCAAGGCGATGGTCGCGGCGGCGGCAGATGGTCCGGAAGCGCGGGCGGCGAGCCTTCCCGGCGCCCTGCCGCATGACGAGGCGGAGGCGAGCGCGCTGCTGGCATCGGCGCGCCGGCGGCTGATGCGGCGGGACCGCCGCCTTGCCGCGGTGATAAAGACGCATGGCCCCTGCGCCTATCGCCGCCGGCCTGGCGGCTTCGCCACGCTGTTTCAGGCGATCCTTCGCCAGCAGCTCTCGGGCAAGGCGGCGGCGACCATCGCCGCGCGGCTCGTCGCCGCCTGCGCCGGCGCGATCGCGCCCGAGGCGGTGGCGACGCTCGACGATGCCGCCTTCGCCGCCGCCGGCGTCTCGCGGCAGAAGCGCGATTATCTGCGCGGGCTCGCCGCGGCGGCGCTTGCCGCGCCGGCGCTCTTCGCCGAACTCGAGCGGCTTCCCGACGAGGCGGCGATCGAGGCGCTGACCGCGATCAAGGGCATCGGCCGCTGGACGGCGGAGATGTACCTGATGTTCTCGCTCGGCCGCCTTGATGTGCTGCCGCTGGGCGACGTTTCGATACGCGCCGCGATCGCCGACATCTACGGCATCCCGCGGGCGGCGCCGGCGGCAAGGCTCGCCAGGCTCGCCGAGGCCTGGCGGCCCTACCGCAGCATTGCCTGCTGGTATTTCTATGCTCATCTCGACCGCGCCAAGGAACCGACCCGGGCAAGTTAAGGCGTCATCGGTGGGTCTTTGGCACGAATACTTGACGTTGATTGTGTCTTTGCCGTCGCACGTTAACGGTTTGTCAGCAAAGTTGGTTAACGCTGGTAGGCGGCGCAATCGGGCGCCGCGACAGGGGCAGAGCGGCTTGCGGGCTTGGGTCGAGATCAAACGGAGGGAAGCGGTCTCGGTCGGCGAGTCGCCGCGCACGCGCCGCTTCGTTCAGCCGGTCGCAACTCTGCCGCGGGCACCGTCCTCGTGCGCTTTGGCTAAGGGATGCCGCGGCCGGATCGGGGGCGAAACGGCTTGCCAGGCGCGCTTTCAGCCGGTAGGGTCGCCATGGTGAATCGCTGGCGGGCGCAGAAACCCGCAGATGTCGCGCCGGCTTCCTTGCGCTGGCGGGCACATGTCGGGGGATGGCTTCGCTTCCGCTCACCGAGCGTCCTCGTGGGGGGGACCGCTTTTCGTGCCGGTGGTCATGTCCGACATGGCGCCGGCAATATTGGCGTTGATCGCGGAGGGGACTTGCTCGGCAGGATGGTGAAATCGGCCCGGCGGTTGTTTCCCGAGCGCCAAATCCTGGTGCGTGCCGACGGCCGGGTGAGCTACATCACGCTGAGCCGGCGCGCGCAGATTGCGATGGCCGCGAGCGGCCTCGCGGTCTTGGCGCTCGTCGCCTATGGCGTCGCCGGCGGCCTCCATCGCCATCGCGCCGTGGAAGAGGCGGCGGCGCCCGCCACCGATCTCGAAGCCAAGGTCGAGCGGCTGCAGCAGCAGCTGGCGGCGGCCAATGCCCGGCTGGCGCAGGCCGGCAGCGCCGCGGCGATCGCCCAGAACAAGGCGGCGGTCGATGCGGCGCAGGCGCGGATCAAGCAGCTCGAGGATGCGCGCGACCGGGCGCTCGCAGACGAAAAGGATCTGAAGCACCAGCTTTCCCAGGCGCAGGACGCGGCCAGCGACCGCTCGCAGAACCTCTCGCAGCTCAACCACACCCTCGACGCCAATCGCGGCGAGCTGCGCCAGGCCGACACGCAGCGCCACGCGCTGCAGACCCGGATCCATCAGCTCGAGACCGAGCTCGACGCCGCCAACGCGCGCACCAGCCAGGCCAAGGCCGATCTCGCCAGCAACGAGCGGCGCCTGCAACAGCTCGCCGCCGAGCATGACAAGACGATCGCCGAGCGCGACCGCCTGCAGACGCGGCTGCTGGAGCTGCAGGGCCAGAGCTCGGCGCTCGGGCCGATCCTGCCCAACGCCGCCCCCAGCGCGCCCGCCGCGGCCGCGCCGGTGCCGGCGCCGCAGCGCTCGATCGCCAACCGGCCGGCGGACCAGCGCAGCGAGAACGTAGCGCCGCCCGCATCGCACAAGAGCAGCGAACTCGAGCGGATCGTCGCCTCGACCGGCATCGATGTGGATAAGTTCCTCGACAAGCTCGACACGGTGCCGCAGGGCGAAGGCGGTCCCTTCATCGCGCTCGACAAGAAAAGCCTCGAGGCCGAAAGCGCGCGCACCGAGCAGCTGCGCAAGATCCTGAAGACGCTGCCGCTGAGGGCGCCGCTCGTGCATTACGAGATCGGCAGCACCTTCGGCCCGCGCATCGATCCCTTCAATCACCGCCAAGCCTTCCACCCCGGCCTCGATTTGATCGCTCCCTATCGCACGCCGATCTACAGCACCGCGCCTGGCGTCGTGATCTTTACCGGAGTGAAAGAAGGCTACGGCAAGATGGTCGAGATCGACCACGGCCACGGCATCGTCACGCGCTACGCCCATCTGCACCGCATCCTGGTCGTGCGCGGCCAGAAGATACCGGCTCATTACGAGATCGGTCAGTTGGGCAGCACGGGACGAAGCACCGGACCGCATCTCCACTACGAAGTGCTGGTCGACGGCACGGCGCTGGATCCTGAAAAGTTCTTGCAGGCGGGCAAAAATGTGGTTCAAGCAAACGGGCGTTGAGCAGGGCGAGCGGCAGGGTCCCCCGAGCCGTCCCGCCGCACCCTCGATCCTGAGCAGCGATCTCAAGATCGAGGGCGACATCGTCAGCCAGGGTGAAGTCCATATCAGCGGCTCCATCAAGGGCGACGTGGTCGCGCGCAAGCTGACACTGGGCGAAGGCGGCGCGATCACCGGCACCGTCGAGGCGGACATCGCCGTCATCGCCGGCAACCTTGCCGGCCGGCTCACCGCCACGTCGGTGGTGCTGGCGCGCACCGCCCGCGTCGTCGCCGACGTGACGCATGTTTCGCTGTCGATCGAGCAGGGCGCGATCTTCGAGGGCTTCAGCCGCCGCGTCGACACCATCGAAGCGGTCACCGAGGAAACCATCCGCACCCCGCGCCTCAACGCGCCGCCGCAACGCGGCGAGCCGAAGCCGGCTTAGTCCAGGCGAACTCAGGCAGGGCGTTCCTCCGCCGGCGACGCCGCCTGCGGCGCCGCGGAGCCGTTACCGGAATCCCGGCGGCGCGACGAAGCCGTGATATTCGCGCTCGATCAGCCGCGCGAAAGCGATGCAGGTGAGATCGCCGAGATGCGGACCGACGATCTGCACACCCACCGGCAGCCCGCTCCTGGTGAAGCCGATGGGTGCGGCGGTCGCCGGAAGATAGGCGACGCCGGTAAGGCCGGGCCAGAAGGAAAGCTCGGCCATCGGCCGCGGCGCGCCGGAGATCGCGACGCTGCGTTCGGGCCATGGCCGACGGTCATGCGGGAAGGCGGCGCAGGCGGCCACCGGGCAGAGCAGGACGTCATGCTCGGCGAAGAATTCGGCCCAGCGACGGCGCAGCTGCGCGCGTCTTGAATTGACCTGCAGCCAATCCTTGTGCGCGAGCGTCGATCCCCTGAGATACTGCGCGCGAAAGCTCCGGTCGTCGTCGGCAAGCGCCTTCGCGGCCGCGGCATTCTGCTCGAACTCCGCCGGCGTTTGTGCCTGCGACAGGGCGGCATAGAGCAGCGAGAGATAGACGCCATAGCTTTCGGCCGTGTCGAAGGCCGGTCGTGCCGCGCGGATCTTCGTTTTTCGCCTGGCGAGAAAATCGACGAGCGCCTGGAGCTGGTCCTGAACCTCGCGGTCGACGGGAATGTGCGGATCGTCGAGCATGACCGCGATGCGATAATCGGCAAGGCCCCGCCGTGGCGGCGCGGCGAGGGACGGCCGCGCCCCCGCGCCGTCGGCGCGGTCGGGGCCGATGACGGCCTTGAGGCCCAGCAGCAGGTCGTCGGCGCTGCGGCCCAAGGGACCGATGACCGCGATGTCCGCCGGCGCCGCCCAATCGCCCAGCGCGTGACCCGTGGGCGCGCACAGCCCATAGGTCGGCTTGTGGCCGTAAACGCCGCAGAAATGCGCGGGCACCCGGATCGAGCCGCCGATGTCGCTGCCGAGCTCGAGCCCGGTCAGCCCCGCCGCCAGGGCCGCCGCCGAGCCGCCGGAGGAACCGCCGGGCGAGCGGCCGGCGTCCCACGGGTTCTTGGTCGTGCCGTAGATGTCGTTGTAGCTCTGCCAGTCGGCGAGCCAGATCGGGACGTTGGTCTTGCCGAAGACGATCGCCCCTGCGGCGGCGAGCCGTTCCAGGGCGAGCGCCGGTTGCGCCGGCCGGTTGTCGCGGAAGGCCGGTATGCCCCAGGTGGTCGGAAGCCCGAGGCCGGCGAAGGCCTCCTTGACCGTCATCGGCACGCCGTGGAGCGGACCCAAGGACGCGCCTTTGGCGAGGGCGCGGTCGGCGGCCCGGGCGCGCTTGCGCGCCGCGTCCGCGGCGAGGCCGACGACCGCGTTGATCTCGCCGTTGTAGCGCTCGATGCGCCGGAGGTAGTGGTCGAGGATTTCGACCGCGCCGAGCTTGCGGCTGCGGATGGCGGCGGCGAGCTTGCGGGCCGGCCAAAACGCGATCTCGTCCATGCGCTGCGACCCTCCGGATGCGCGCCAGTGAGCCCGCGCCGACGTTCCCTGTCAATCGCCGCCGAGCGCGCTTACGAAGACCTCAGGGTCGACATTGCCGCCCGAGGCGATGACGGCGACGGTCTTGCCGGCGGCGTCGAGCTTGCCGGCGAGCACCGCGGCGAGCGCCGCCGCGCCGCTGGGCTCGACCACCAGCTTCAGCTCGGCGAAGGCCACGGCGACCGCGCGCAGGACCTCGGCGTCGCTGACCGCGAGGCCGCCGGCGATGAGGCGACGGCCGACGGCGAAGGTGAGCTCGCCCGGCATCGCCGCCAGCAGCGCGTCGCAGATCGAGCGCGCCGCCGGGTCATTGGCGACGCGCATGCCCGCCTCGAGCGAGCGGCGCGTGTCGTCGAGGCCCGCAGGCTCGGCGCTGTAGAGGGCGGCCTCGGGCGCCAGCGTGGCGAGCGCCAGGGCACAGCCGGCTGCCAGCCCGCCGCCGCTGCAGGGAATGACCACGGCATCGATTCTCAGGCCCAAGGCTTCGGCTTGGCGCGCGATCTCGATCCCGGTCGTGCCTTGGCCCGCGATCACGCGCGGGTCGTCGAAAGGCGGGACCAGGACCGCGCCGCGTTCGGCCGCGATGCGGCGGCCGATCGCCTCTCGGTCCTCGCCGAAGCGGTCATAGAGCACCACCTCGGCGCCATAGCCCTTTGTATTTGCAACTTTGATGGCCGGGGCGTCGGCCGGCATCACGATCGTCGCCGGCACGTCCAGAAGCTGCGCCGCCGCGGCGACCCCTTGGGCGTGGTTACCCGAGGAATAGGCCACGACGCCGGCGCGGCGCTGCGCCGGGTCGAGCTGGGCCAGGGCGTTGAACGCGCCGCGGAATTTGAAGGAGCCGGTGCGCTGGAGCGGCTCCGCCTTCACCAGCAGGCGCCCACCCAGCCGAGCACTAAGCGCCGGCGATTCGAGGAGCGGCGTGCGCACGGCGCGGCCTTCGAGGCGCTCGGCTGCGGCCGCCACGTCGGCGAAGCTCGGCAGCGTCGCCGCCGGCTCAGAAGCGACGGATGAAGGCATCGACGGCCACGGCGGCTTCGGGCTCGTTCAAAGTCGGCGCATGGCCCGACCCCGGCACTGTTACCCGCAGCAGATCGGGCTTGGCAAGGGCCATGCGATCGAAGGTCTCGGCCGACAACATGTCCGAGATCTCGCCGCGAAGCGCGAGCGTCGGCACCGGGCGCAGCGCGCCGAAGATCGTCCAGAGATCGGGCAAAGCCGCGCGCTGGTCGCGCAGCGTCCGCGCCAGGTTCACGTCCCAGTCATAGTGGAGCAAGCCGTCCGCGCCCGCCCGATACGTCGCCTCGGCGAAGCGGAGCCAACCCTCTTCCGTCTTGATCGAGAGCCGCGGTAGAAGCTGGCGTAGATAAGCCACCGCCGCCGCCCAGTCCGGCTGGGGCTGGTCGACGCCGATGTAGTCGACGATGCGGGTGAAGCCGCCGTCGATGATGTCGGGCCCGATGTCGTTGATGACGGCGGCGGCGAGCACCGTCGGCTTCAGCAGCGCCAGCGCCATGGTGAGGAGTCCGCCCAGCGAGGTGCCGACGGCCATCACCCGGCGCAGGTCGTTGGCGGCGAGGAGATGGGCGATGTCGTTCG
>JASHTP010000465.1 GCA_030040495.1 Alphaproteobacteria bacterium | reverse complement strand
TCACGCCGAGGATCGCCAGGACGAGCAACAGCAGGAGGATCGGGGAGTAGCGAATCCCGTAAGGGCGGACGAGGAGGCGCATGGCGACTGACTCCGCAGCTCGAGGCCGGCGCTGCCGGAGGCGCGCGCCGGCCGCCCGAGACACCTGATGCTAGCGCCGCCATGGTTAAGCCGGGCTTAATCGGCCGCCACGATCGGTTAAACTAATGACCGAATTCGCCTTGTCTCGCCGCCATCGGAATTCCGCCATGCCCCGTGCCGTCCTCTGCCGCGCGCTCGGTCCGCCCGAGGGGTTGAGCCTCGAGGAGCTGCCGCCGGCGCCGCTCGGCCCCGGCGAGGCGCGCGTCCGGCTCGCCGCCTGCGGCGTCAATTTTCCCGATACGCTCATCATCCGCGGCCTTTACCAGCATCGCCCCGAGCTGCCCTTCATCCCCGGCGTCGAAAGCGCCGGCACCATCACCGAGCTCGCGCCCGACGTGGGCTCCTGGCGCGTCGGCGACCGCGTGATCACCCGCCAGCGCACCGGCGGCTATGCCGAGGAGATCGTGCTGCCGGCCAAGGCGCTGGTGGCGCTGCCGGCGGGCTTCGGCTTCGCCGAGGGGGCGAGCTTCCTCGTCGCCTCGCTCACCGCCTACCACGCGCTGGTGCAGCGCGCGTCGCTCGCCGCCGGCGAGACGCTGCTGGTGCATGGCGCGGCGGGCGGCGTCGGCCTTGCCGCGGTCGAGCTCGGCAAGCTTCTGGGCGCGCGAATCCTCGCCACCGCGTCCAGCGCCGCGAAGCTCGCCGTCGCGCGCCAGCGCGGCGCCGACGAGCTCATCGACTACACCAAGGAGGATTTCGTCGAGGCGGTGCGAAGCCGCACCGGCGGCGCCGGCGCCGACGTCATCTTCGACCCCGTCGGCGGCGAGGTGCTGGCGCAGTCGCTCCGCGCCGTCGCCTGGGGCGGCCGCATCCTGATCGTCGGCTTCGCCGGCGGCGCGATTCCGGAGCTGGCGGCGAACCGCATCCTGCTTAGAAGCTGCTCGGTCATCGGCGTGCGCGCCGGCGAGGCGGCGCGCAAGGAGCCGGAGCGGGCGCGGGCGGCGATGACCGCGCTCATGGCGCTCGCCGAAGCCGGCCATCTGCGCCCGCACATCGCCGCGACCTTGCCGCTGGCGCGCTTCGCCGAGGCCATGCGGCTGCTGATGGAGCGGCAGGCGATCGGCCGGGTCGTGCTGCTGCCCGGCGGCTGAGCGCTTACGGGAAGGCGCCGGCGCCGCTCGGCCCCGGCATCAGGGGCGGCGCGTTCGCAGCCGGATAGAGGTTGGTGCTGTAATGCATCACGCCGGGGCTGTTGCTCGGCCAGATCGACCATTGATAGGGCAGGTTATGCGGGTCGTGCTCCGGGCCGAGGCAGGCGCCGAGGCTCATGGCGGCCAGCGCCAGCACCACGGCCGAAACCAGCTTCGACATCTCCGTTCCTCCGCTTGGCGGTCGCCCGGACGCCAGGGCGCAGCGCGGCCGAACCGCCAGCGATAGTACGGCGGCCGCGGAACGGTTCCCCAACAAATTGCCGTGAGCCGCTCAGCCGGTGGGCAGCTTGTGCGTCTCGAAATCCTGGCGGAGCTTGGTCTTGAGCAGCTTGCCCGTGGCCGTGTGCGGCAGCGCCTCGACGAAGACGACGTCGTCGGGGATCCACCACTTCGCCACCTTGTCCTGGTAGTAGGCGAGCAGCTCCTCGCGCGTCACCGCGGCGCCGGGCTTCTTCTGCACCACGAGCAGCGGCCGCTCGTCCCATTTGGGATGGCGGACGCCGATCACCGCCGCCTCGGCCACCGCCGGATGGGCGACGGCGACGTTCTCGAGCTCGATCGAGCTGATCCACTCGCCGCCCGACTTGATCACGTCCTTGGAGCGGTCGGTGATCTGGATGTAGCCCTCTTCGTCGATGGTGGCGACGTCGCCCGTCGGGAACCAGCCGCCGCGCAAGGGGTCGCCGCCCTCGCCCTTGAAGTAGCCCTTGGCGATCCACGGCCCGCGCACCATCAGGTCGCCGAACGCCTTGCCGTCCCAGGGCAGCTCCTTGCCGGCGCTGTCGACGATCTTGAGCTCGACGCCGAAGATGGCGCGGCCCTGCTTGCTCTTGACCGCGAGCCGGTCGTCCAGGCTCTTGCCCTGATGCACCGCCTTGAGCTGGCAGACGGTGCCCAGCGGGCTCATCTCGGTCATGCCCCAGGCATGCAGCACCTCGACGCCGTGATCCTGCTCGAAGGCGCGGATCATCGCCGGCGGGCAGGCCGAGCCACCGATCACGGTGCGCTTCAGGGTCGAGAAGCGGCGGTTGCCTTCGGCCATGTATTGCAGCAGCGCGAGCCAGACGGTGGGGACGCCGCCGCTGAAGGTCACCTTCTCGCCCTCGAACAGCTCGTAGACGCTCTTGCCGTCGAGCGCCGCGCCGGGGAAGACCAGCTTGGCGCCGACCAGTGGGCAGGCATAGGCGAGGCCCCAGGCGTTGGCGTGGAACATCGGCACCACCGGCAGCACCACGTCCTGCGCCGAAAGCTTCATCGCGTCGGGCAGCGCCGCGCCGTAGGAATGCAGCACGGTCGAGCGGTGCGAATAGAGCACGCCCTTGGGATTGCCGGTCGTGCCCGAGGTGTAGCAGAGCGAGGAGGCGGCATCCTCGTCGAGCTCGGGCCAGTCGAAATCGTCGCTTTCGGCCGCGACCAGCTCCTCGAAGCAGAGCGCATCCGGCAGCTCTTTCGGCAGGTGCGCGCGGTCGGTCATCGCCACCCAGCCCTTGACCCCCGGGCAATGCGGCCGGAGCTTCGCCACCAGCGGCGCGAAGGTGAGGTCGAAGAAGACGTAGCGGTCCTCGGCGTGGTTGGCGATGTAGGCGATCTGCTCGGGGAAGAGCCGCGGATTGATGGTGTGGCAGACCGCGCCCATGCCGGAGACGGCATAGTAGATCTCGAAATGCCGGAAGCCGTTCCAGGCCAGCGTGCCGATGCGGTCGGCCTCCTGGACGCCGAGGCGCCGCAGCGCGTTGGCGAGCCGGCGCGCGCGCTTGTGGGCGTCGCGGTAGCTGTAGCGGTGGATCGGCCCTTCGATGGTGCGCGAGACGATCTCGGTGCCGCCATGGTAGCGGTCGGCGAAGCTGATCAGCGACGAGATCAGCAGCGGCTGGCCTTGCATCAAACCTTGCATCTGTTCCTCCCGGACCCCCGGTCTTCGGACCTTGTTCCGCCCCTACCCCATAGCAAAGCCGGCGCGGTCAGGGCAAGGAATCCGCGGGTTACGACAGCGCCCGCACGAACTCCATCCAATTGCCGTCCGGCGAGGCGCAGTCGGCGAGGCCGGGCCGGTCGCGGGCGGCCAGCGTCAGGCCGGGGAAGCGCCAGAGCTTGCGCCAGGCCTCGGGGCTCGCCAGCGCCTGCTCGCGCACCCGGCGCTCGATGCGGCGATGGACATAGGCGCGGCCCAGGGTGACATAGAGGACCGCGCCCACCGCCACCACCGCCAGCGCCGCCACCACGCCGCGCCACAGCAGCAGCGCGCCGGCCAGGCCGACGACGCCATAGACCCAGATGTTGCCGTCCGCCTCCGAGGCGACCGGGCTGTCGATATGGCCGAGCGGCCGCGGGTCGATGCGCAGCTCGAGCCGTCCCTCGCGCTCGAGCCGGCGGAGCGAAGCGAGCAGCGCCTCGGCGCTCTCGGGCGCGGTCTGCATGGGATCGTCGCTGCTCACGCCGGCAAGGGTAGCCGCGCGCCGGCGGGCGCAGCAAGCGCGGGGACAGGACGGTTAAGAACCCGTTTAGCTCTCCCTGGCAGACTGGCCCGGTCGGCAGCCGGCCGAGAGAGGCATTGGCAAGGATGGGATCAGTGGCTGTTCTCTTGCAGCAGCACCTGCTCGCGCTGCTCGGGCGTGAGCCGCGTCTCGTAGATGGCGATCTGGTTCTGCCGCGCATTGGCGACGCCGAGCGTGGCGGCCTTGCGGTAGAGCCAGAAGGCGCCGAGCGGGTCGGTCGGCGTGCCGATGCCGTTGAGCTCGCACCAGGCGAGCACCTCGACGGCGCGCGGATCGTCGGTGGCGGCGCGCTTCTCGAGGAACTCGATCTCGTGCGGCCCGGCGGTCCTGTCGCGCACCTTGGCGATGACCTGCTCCATGGTCGGGCCGGCGGGCTTGGGCGGCGCCGGCCGCGGCTGCTCGCGCAGATCCTGCTCGCAGGCGGCGCTCGGCGTCGTCAGGCAGCGATAGGCGCCGTCGAGATCGTAGAACTGCGCCAGCGCCGCGGTCGGCAGCAAGGCCAGGAACGCCGCAAGGAGCCACGAAGCATGCTTCATCGCCGCTATCATAGCCGAATTCGCGCCCTGCTGCTGGCGCTGCTCGCGAGCGCGGCGCTCGCCGCCTGCCAGGACATCTCCTCGCTCCATGCCGGCCCGATCCCGAAGGCCGGGCAGATCTTCGACCAGCCGCCGCCGCCGGCGACGGTGGTGCGCGACGGCCCCGCCGGCGAGCTCATCGCCGGCCCGGCGCCGCCCTTCGTGCCCGAGGCCGAGGTCGACGCCGCCGTGGCCGAGGACCTCCGCCCCTGGCTCACCGCGGTCGAGCGGCGCCAGCTCGCCGAGGCGAGCCAGCGCGCCGCCGCGCTTTTCACCCTCGAGCCGGTCGCCTGGCAGGCGGTCGATCCCACCGGCGCGCATACCGCCTCGGGAACGGTGGTGGCGGTCGGCAACGTCTATCGCGCGGTGCGCGGCGATCTCTGCCGCGACGTCCGCCAGTCGGTGGTCAAGGACGACAAGAGGCACCAGGATCAGGTGACGCTGTGCCGCCGGCATTTCGGCGGCGAGCTCGCGGTCTGGGTGGTCGGCAACGCCGACCAGTAGCCGCCCTCCCTAATGCTCGCCGAGCCGGTCGAGCACCGCCAGCAGCACGGCGGTGACGACGAAGGTGAGGTGCAGGATGACGAGCCAGAGCCGCTTGTCGGCGGCGAAGCCGTCGAGGGTGAAGAAGACCTCGAGCAGGTAGATGCCGGAGATCACCGCGATCGAGCCCATGATCTTGACCTTGATCGAGCCGGTGTCGAGCCGCGTCAGCCAGGCGAGGCCTTCGCGGTGCTCGCCGAGCTCGATCCGGGCGACGAAATTCTCGAAGCCGCTGATCATGACCATGACGATGAGGCTCGCCACCAGCACCAGGTCGATTAGCCTGAGCGCGGCCAGCGTCAGGTGCAGGTCCGTCTGCGCCACGACCGCGTGCACGATGTCGGCGAGCTCGACGAAGAACTCGGCGACGAAGAACAGCAGCAGCACCGCCAGGCCGAGATAAAGCGGCGCCAGCAGCCAGCGGCTCGCCAGCAGCACCCGCTCGATGAAGCGCTCCATGGGCGGTCCTCCCTCCTTGCCGGGCTCAGCCGGCCTCGCGCAGCATGTTGCGGGCGATGACGAGCTGCTGGATCTGGCTCGTCCCCTCGTAGAGGCGGAAGAGCCGCACGTCGCGATAGAAGCGCTCGACGCCGAAATCGGCGATGTAGCCGGAGCCGCCATGGACCTGCACCGCGCGGTCGGCGACGCGGCCCACCATCTCGGTGGCGAAGTACTTGCAGCAGGCGGCCTCGGTCGAGACGTTCTCGCCTTGGTCGCGGCGGCGCGCCGCGTCGAGCACCATGGCGCGCGCCGCATAGGCCTCGGCGCGGCTGTCGGCGAGCATCGCCTGGACGAGCTGGAACTCGCCGATCGGCCGGCCGAACTGCTCGCGCTCCCTGGCGTAGCGCAGCATGTCGCGGATGAGGCGCTCGGCGACGCCCACCGCCACCGCGGCGATGTGGATGCGGCCGCGGTCGAGCACCTTCATCGCCGTCTTGAAGCCCTGCCCTTCCTTGCCGCCGAGCAGCGCGTCGGCGGGGACGAAGCAGTCCTCGAAGATGACGTCGGCGGTATGGGCGCCGCGCTGCCCCATCTTGCGGTCGGGCTTGCCGAGCTTGAGCCCGGGATTGGGCGCCTCGACCAGGAAGGCCGAGATGCCGCCCGCGCTTTTGTCGGCGGGATCGGTGCGCGCCATCACGGTGAAGAGCGAGGCCTCGGGCGCGTTGGTGATGAAGCGCTTGGTGCCGTTCAGCACCCAGCCATTGCCCGAGCGCCGCGCGCTGGTCCTGAGGCTCGCCGCGTCCGAGCCGGCGCTGGGCTCGGTCAGCGCGAAGGAGGCGATGATCTCGCCCGAGGCGAGGCGCGGCAGGTATTTGCGCTTCTGCTCCTCGGTGCCGTCGATGACGATGCCCTGGCTGCCGATGCCGTTGTTGGTGCCGTGCACCGAGCGGAAGGCCGGCGAGGTCCGGCACAGCTCGAACAGCACCTCGACCTCCTCGCTCATGTCGAGGCCGAGCCCGCCATAGGCCTCGGGGATGGTCAGGCCGAAAAGGCCGAGCGCGCGCATCTCGCCGACCAGCTCCGGCGGCATGCGGTCGCTCTCGGCGACGCTCTCCTCGGCCGGCTCCAGGCGCTCGCGCACGAAGCGGCGGATGGTGTCGAGAAACTGACGCAGGGTCTCAGCTTCGAGCGCCACGGGCGTGCTCCTCGTCCCTCGGGGGAAATCACGGGGCCATTCCTAGTCGGCGGGCGGGCTCGGGATCAACCGCCGCCGGCTCAGTCCAGCACCGGCTCCGGCCCGCGCGCCGCCGCGGCGGTGCGGCGCGGATTGCGCATCAGCGCGATGAGCGGCACCGCCGCCAGGGTCACCACCATCATCAGGATGAAATCGTCGACATAGGCGACCATCGCCGCCTGCCGCGTCACCTCGCCGTCGAGCGCGGCGAGCCCGGCGGCGCTGCGCAGGTTCCAGAGATGCGGCAGCACCGGGGTGCGCAGGAACGGCGTCAGATGCTCGGCGATCGAGGCGTGCGCCACCTGGGTGTTGGCGGCGAACGCCGCCATGACGATGGAGACGCCGACGCTGGAGCCGGCGTTGCGCGCCAGGTTGAAGATGCCGGCGCCCTCGGTGCGCAGCTGCTGCGGCAATGTCGCGAAGGCGATGGTCGAGAGCGGCGGGAAGATGAGGCCGAGCCCGAGCCCCTGGACGAAGCCGGTCCAGATCACCGACCAGCTGTCCATCTGCAGCGAGAAGCGCTGCGCCATGTCCCACAGCGAATAGGCGGTGATGAGGAAGCCGACGAAGATCAGCCAGCGCGCGTCGGTGCGCTGGATGAGGCGCCCGGCGATCACCATGGTGATCATCGTGCCGATGCCGCGCGGCGCCATCACGATCCCGGTGGTCATCACCGGATAGTCCATCAGCTCCTGCAGCAGCGGCGGCAGCAGCGCCGCCGAGGCGAGCAGCACGATGCCGACGACGAAGCCCACGACGAGGCCGGAGACGAGGTTGCGGTCCCGGAAGATCGCGGGATGGAGGAAGGGATGCTCGGAGGTCGCGGAATGGACGGCAAACGTATAGAATCCCAACGCGGCCAGCGCCGCCTCGATCTGGATCTCGAGCGAGGTGAACCAATCCTTGAGCTCGCCGCGGTCGAGCATCATCTGCAGGCCGCCCATGCCGAGGCTCAGCATGGCGAAGCCGAAGAAGTCGAACGGGCGCTTGCGGTCGAGCGCGGTCTCCTCGATGGAGAGCGCGATGCCGAGCCAGGCGAGCACGCCCACCGGCAAATTGATGTAGAACACCCAGCGCCAGTCGAAATTGTCGGTGAGATAGCCGCCGAGCGTCGGCCCGAGGATCGGCCCGACCATGATGCCGACGCCCCAGAACGCCATCGCCGGGCCGCGCTGCTCGCGCGGGAAGACGTCGAGCAGGATCGCCTGCGACAGCGGCACCAGCGCCGCGCCGCACACCCCCTGCGCCAGGCGGAACAGCACCATCTGCGTCAGCGACTGCGCCGCGCCGCAAAAACCTGAAGCTATGGTGAACCCCACCACCGACAGCATGAAGATGCGCTTCCTGCCGTAGCGGCCGGAGAGCCAGCCGGTGAGCGGCATGGCGATGGCGGCGGCGATGATGTAGGAGGTGAGCACCCAGGTGATCTGGTCCTGGGTCGCGGCGAGCCCGCCCTGCATGTGCGGCAGCGCCACGTTGGCGATGGTCTGGTCGATCACCTGCATCACCGTCGCCAGCATGGTGGCGACGGCGACGAGGAAGCGGTTGCCGAGCAGCGGCGCCCGCCACGCGGCGGCGCTCATTCGAGGCCCAGCAGCCGCGCCGGCGCCGTGCGGTGGCCGGTGTCGATCTCGACGGTGACGCTCATGCCGGCGCGCAGCGCGCCGACATCCTCGCCGGGG
>JASHTP010000464.1 GCA_030040495.1 Alphaproteobacteria bacterium | reverse complement strand
TATCCCTCGCCGCTGCATTACCGGATCGTGCCGGAGATCGCCTACGACACCAACGCCACCATCATGTTCGGCACCGACACCTTCCTCGCCGGCTATGCCCGCGCCGGGAACCCTTACGATTTCTACAGCGTGCGCTACGTCTTCGCCGGCGCCGAGAGGGTGCGCGAGGAGACGCGGCGGCAATGGATGGAGAAGTTCGGGCTGCGCATCCTCGAGGGCTACGGGCTGACCGAGACGGCGCCGGTGATCGCCACCAACACGCCGATGCATTTCCGCGCCGGCACCGTCGGCCGGATGCTGCCGGGCATCGACTGGCGGCTGGAGACGGTGGAAGGCATCGCCGAAGGCGGCAGGCTCTTCGTCTCCGGCCCCAACGTGATGCTGGGCTATCTCGATCCCGCCCAGCCCGGCGCGCTCCTGCCGCCGCCGGGCGGCTGGTTCGACACCGGCGACATCGTCGCCATCGACGGCGAGGGTTATCTCAGCATCCTCGGCCGCGCCCGGCGCTTCGCCAAGATCGCCGGCGAGATGGTGTCGCTCGGCGCCGCCGAGGATCTGGCCGAAGCGCTCTGGCCCCAATCGCATCACGCCGTGGTGGCGCTGCCCGATCGGCGCAAGGGCGAGCAGCTCGTGCTCGTCACCGAGCGTGCCGACGCCGGCGTCGAGGCGCTGCTCGCCGCCGCCCGCGCGCGCCATCTCGCCGAAGTAACGGTGCCGCGCAGCCTGCTCATCGTGCCGGCGGTGCCGCTGCTCGCCACCGGCAAACCCGACTATCCCGCGGTGCGCGCGATCGCGGCGGAGCGGATGGCGGCGCGGGCGGCGGCGAGCGAAGCGGCCTCGCCCACCTCATCCTAAATCCTTCTCCGCCCTCAAGGGCGGAGACGGACTCGCCGGGGGGCGAAGTCTCCCTCTCCGGGCGTCGCGTCGTCGGATCACGTCGTCACCACGGCAAGCCGCAGAGGTCGATCGTGCCGCCGGAGGGCGCGGGGCGCCGCACGGCGCGCACCATCGGCGTCGTGACCGTGAAGGCACCGCGTCGCCCGTGCTGCTCGACCACGAGTTCGCCCGGAAACACGCGCCAGCCGAGACGCGCGTAAAAGCCGATATTCTTCGGTTCGCACACGAGCAAGCCGAAATCGACGTCGCCGCGCTCGGCAAAGAAATCCTCGGCGCGGCGCATCCCCGCGCTGGCGAAGCCGCGGCCGCGATGCTCGGGGTGGGTCATCACGCCGCCGATGCCGCCGATGCGCACGCCGGCGCCGTCATGCGTCCCGTCGCGGAGATAGAGACCGACGGCGGCAATCAGGCGCTCGCCGAGATAGACGAGCACGCGCTTGTCGGCATGCGACCATTCCACCTCGCGCCAGACGATCGAGGCCAGCACCTCGGGCGGATAGACCAGCGCGTTCAGCGGCTCGACCGCGGGCCAACCGTCGTTGCCGGATCGCAGCTCCACGCGCATCGCCTTGCCGCCTCGCCCGACGTTCCGGACGCGCCGCTAGCGACCGCCGCGCTCAGGCCATTCCGGCGCGTCGTGGCCGAGCGGCACCGGCGGGCGCACCCAGCGCGGCGGCGTCTCCGACAGGCGCGCCGCCGGCGCCAGATGGCGGACGAGGCCGAACGGCGACTTCGTCTCCTGACTGAGGCGCGCGATCTCCGCCTCGGGCAGCTCGCGCGGCAGGCCGGCGATGGCGGCGGCGTCGAGCAGGCCCCGATCGAGGATCCATTGCCCGGTGCGTGCCAGCGAGACGCGGACGCGCCAGCTGCCGCCTTCGCGGACCCGTCGCGCGAGCGCCGCCATCGCGCCCAGCGCCATGAGATAGCCGCCGACATAATCGAGCGCCGAGACCGGCATCAGGCGCGGCGTGCCGGCGCCTTCGATCAGCGCCATGCCGCTGGCGCATTGCACGATGGTGTCGAAGCCGCGCCGCGCTGCCCAGGGGCCGAGCCGCCCCCAGGCGGACAGCTCGACCAGGACGATCCCCGGCCGCAGCGCCGCAAGCGCCTCGGCGCCGAAGCCTCGCCGCGCCAGCGTTCCCGGGCGATAGCCGCTGACGAAGACGTCCGAGCGCCCGTCGCGGACGAGGGCGCGGAGCGTCTCGGCGTCTTGCGCCTGCCTGAGATCGAGGAAGGTGGAGCGCTTGCCGAGCCCGGTGTCGATGTCCATGTCGCGCGCGGCCGGCAGATGCGCGCCGGAGACCTTCAGCACCTCGGCGCCGTGCTCGGCGAGCGCGCGCGACCCGGTCGGGCCGGCGAGAACGCGGGTCAGGTCGAGCACGCGGACGCCGGCCAGCGGCCGGTCGCCTTGCGTCAGCGTCTCGGCCGGCGCCTCGCCGATGCGCTCGATCTCGAGCAGCGGCAGCGACGCGACCGCCGCCGATTGCGGATGGCGCCGCCACTCCTCGCTGCTGCGCACCAGCGCGGCGCAGCCGGCCCCGGCATGGATGGCGTCCTCGAGCGCCAGTCCGTCCCAGCCGGCCACGGCCGTTGCCACCTGCTCGCGCGTGGCGCCGGCGGCGAGGCCGAGCACCGCCAACGCCGCATCGCGATGGTTGGGGAAGTTGCAATGCAGAAAGACCGAGCGCCCGTCGCGCGTCGGATGGAAGCCGCTCACGGGATCGAAGATGTCGCGCGGCGGCGCGCCGTCGATGCGCAGATAGCGGCTGCTGCGCAAGGCCGCGACGGCAACGCGGAGATCGACGGCGACGCGCTGGCGCCGGCCGGTGCGCAGCGCCCAAAGCTCGGCCGCCGCCGCCGCGGCCGCGGCGATCGACGCGGCTCCGGCGGCGCCGATGCGGAAA
>JASHTP010000463.1 GCA_030040495.1 Alphaproteobacteria bacterium | reverse complement strand
GTGCGCACGCTCTTCGAGCCGCCCGGCGCCGGCCTCAATCCGGCGCTGCGCCAGGCGCGCGCCGCGATCTGCGCCGCCGCGAGCGTCGATCTGCTGGTGCTGCCGATCGACCTGCCGTTCGCCTCCGCCCGGGCGCTGCGGGCGCTCGTCGCCGTCGAGGCCGAGGTGGTGGCGGCACCCGATCGGCACCGGCTCGGCACCAACGCGCTCCATCTCGCCGCCGGCTCGGCGCCGCACTTCGAGTTCCGCTTCGGCGAGGCGAGCCTCGCCACGCATCGCGCCGCGGCCGAGGAGCTCGGGCTCGGCTTTCGCCTGTGCGAGGAGCCCGCTCTCGCCTTCGACCTCGACCGTCCCGAGGATCTCCGCGACTGGCGCGAAGCGGCTAGCGCAGCTCCAGCACCTTGGCGACCTTGACTGCGCGGTCCCTGACCTCGTTGATGACGATGGTGGTTCCCGCCTGGTTGTGATCGTCGAACGTGACGGTGCGGCCCATGGCGTTGACGAAGGTGGCGTGCTGCAGGGCGTCGCGGATTTTGGCCGGCTCGGCGCTCTTGGCGCTCTTGATCGCCTGCGCGATGAGCCGCAGGCTGTCATAGCCGGCCCAGGTCTGCAGGTACGGGATGCTGTGGTACCTCGCCTCGGTCTCGGCGACGAACTTCTTGTTGATCGGCGAGTCGATCAGCTGGCTGTAGGGCCAGGCGCTCACCGAGCCTTCCATGCCGCCGGCCTCGATGATCTGCATGTTCTTGCCGCCGAGCTCGACGCGGCCGGTATAGGGGATGGTCATGCCCATCTGCATGGCATTGCGCAGGAAGTTGATCTGGTCGCCGCCGAGCTGGAAGAGCGCGATCGCGTCCGGCCGGAGCTGCTGCACGCGCGTCAGGATGGTGGTGAAGTCGGGCTCGCTCTGCGGATAGTAATCGGTGGAGACGATGGTGACGTCGTCACCCTTCGCCACGTCGGCGAAGGCCGCGACGCCGCCTCGGCCGAAGTCGGAATCCTCGGCGACGACCGCGACCTTGCGGAACTTGGTGTGGTCCTTCAGATAGCGCCCGAGCCCGACCATCATGTCCTGGTCCGACGGGTTGAGGCGGAAGATCCACGGGTTGCCGCCGACGCCCGAGAGCTCGGTGATCTTCGGGCTCGTCGCCACGCCTTCGACCATCGGGATCTTGGCGTCCTTGATGATCGGCATGGTGGCGAGCGTGGCCGAGCTGCAATGCGCGCCGATGATCGCCGCCACCTTGGCCTCGACCAGCTTGTTGGCGGCGTTGACCGCTTCGGAGGGGTTGCAGTGATTGTCCTCTTCGAGGATCTCGACCTTCTTGCCGAGCAGGCCGCCTTGCTTGTTGATCTCGTCGAGCGCGATGTCGACGCCCCAGCGCTGCCACAGCGCCGCCGTCGCCGCCGGCCCCGTATCCGGGGCGCTGAAGCCGATGACGATAGTCTCCGCCGAAGCGGCCGACGGCAGCGCGATCGCCATCGCGGCGGCGGCGATATATGCTCGTGCAATCATTTTACCCTCGTTGCCAACGCTCGGTCTCGTCCCTACGCTCATCGCAAGGCTAATTGCAAGATGCATGCCCATAAAGATAAAAATGACGCGGCGGCCTTGGCACAACGCTTGCTAGATGTTGTTTGATGCAGCTTACCGCGACCTATCTTCTGCAATTGACGGTGAACGGGCTGATGCTCGGCCTGCTCTATGCCCTGATTGCGGTCGGGCTTGCCCTGATTTTCGGCGTTCTCGAGATCATCAATTTCGCGCATGGCGAATTCCTCATGCTCGGCGCCTTCGCCATGGCCTTCGCCTTGCCCGCTTTCGGCCTGCTCTACGGGCCGGCGCTGGCGGTTTCGGTGGCGGCGACCGCGATCGCCGGGCTGGTGCTCTACGAGCTGTTCCTGGCGAAGCTCGGCCAGGGCGAATTCGAGCGCAGCATCCTGATCACCATGGGCATCTCGATGATCCTGCTCTATGGAATGCAGTATCTCTTCACCGCAACACCGCGCATGGTGGACACGAGCTTCGGCTTCGCCGGCGTCACCATCGGTGCCATCCGCGTCACCTGGTCGCGCATCATCGGCGGCGCCGTCGCCGTCGCCGCCTTCGCGCTGCTCTATGCCGTCCTCATCCTGACGCAGTTCGGCCGCGCCATGCGCGCGATCGCGCAGAACCGCGACGCGGCGCTGATGGTCGGCATCAGGCCGCGCACGGTGGCGCGCAACGCCGTCATGCTTGCCACCGCGCTGTGCGGGCTCGCCGGCGCCGTGCTGGCGCCGATCCAGCTGGTGCAGCCGGCGATGGGCCAGGCGATGATCTTCAAGGCCTTCGCCCTGGTCATCATCGGCGGGCTCGGCAACATGGCGGGCGCTTTCGCGGCCGCGCTGGCGCTCGGCATGATCGAAAGCTGGATCGGCGGCTTCTTCGACATCATCTGGCAGGAAGCGGCGGTCTTCACCTTGATGATCGCCGTGGTGCTGGTGAAGCCTGACGGGCTCTTCCAGCGCGGCGGAATGCGGGTCGGATGAGACAGCTCCCGCTTGCCGCCGCGGCGCTGGCGCTCGCCGCCCTGCCGCCCGCCTTCGGTTCCAACTACCTGACCGGCGTCGCGCTCTCCGGCGTGGTCTTCACCGTCGCGGCGGCGGCGCTCAACCTCGTCTACGGCTATGCCGGCCTGCTCTCCTTCGCCCAGCTCGGCTTCTGGGGCATCGGCGGCTATTGCTCGGCGCTGACCGTGACGCGGCTCGGCGGCAGCTTCTGGGCGGGGCTGCTGGTGGCGGCTTTGGTCAACGCAGCGGTGGCGCTGGCGATCGGCCTGCCGATTCTGCGCACCAGGCGGCATGCCTTCGTCATCATCACCTTGAGCTTCGCGCTGCTCTGCGCCCTGGTGGCGCGCGACTGGGTGAGTTTGACGCGCGGGCCGCTCGGCATCCCGGGCCTGCCGGCGCCGCGTCTCTTCGGCTTCGGCTTCACCACGGCGACGCGCTTCTACTACCTGGTGCTCGCCTACGCGGTGCTCGCGCTCGGCTTCCTCTACGCGCTCGGCGGCTCGCGGATCGGCGACACGCTCCGGGCGATCAAGCAGAACGAGCCGCTCGCCCAGTCTCAGGGCGTGTCGCCGCTGCCCTACAAGCTCGCCGCCTTCGCGCTCTCCGCCGTCGTCACCGGCGTTGCCGGCGCGATCTATGTCTTCTATCTCAAGGTGGTGGATCCGCTGTTCCTCGATTTCTACTATATGCAGACCTTCCTGATCGTGGTGATCATCGGCGGCGCGGGCAGCTTCTGGGGCGTGGTGCTGGCCGGGATGGTGATGGTGGCGCTGCCCGAGGCGCTGCGCTTCTCCAACGATCTCCGCATGGTGATCTACGGCGCCATCCTGGTGGTCGCTATGCTGGCGCTGCCGCGCGGAGCCGCCGGCTGGTTCGCCGACCGCCGGCTCGCCGCCTTGCGCGCGGCGCTCGAATGACCGCCCTGCTCGAGGTCGACGGCCTCGCCAAGGCCTATCGCGGCGTGCATGCCGTGGCCGATGTCTCCTTCGGCGTTGCTGCCGGCGCGATCACCGGACTGATCGGGCCGAACGGCTCGGGCAAGAGCACGACGATCGACTGCATCAGCGGCTTCCAGCGACCCGATCGCGGCCGGGTGACGCTCGACGGCGCCGACATCACCGGACTTCCGCCGCAGCGGATCGCGCGCGCCGGGCTGGTGCGTACCTTTCAGACGGTGCGCGTCTACGACCAGTTCGACCTCGTCGCCAATCTCCTGGTCGCGATCGAGCCGTTCCGCACGGTCGGCTGGCACGACGCGCTGCTGCGCACCGGCCGCTATCGCGCCGCCCGCGCCGCGGCCGAGGCGCGCGCGCGCGAGCTCCTCGATCTGGTGGGGCTGACGCGCCTCGCCGCCGCGCCGGCAAGCATTCTCTCCTACGGCCAGAAGAAGCTCCTGGCTCTCGCCGCCGTGCTGATGTCGAAGCCGCGTCTCGTCGTGCTCGACGAGCCCGTCGCCGGCGTGAACCCGACGCGAATCAACGAGGTCGCGGGAATCCTGCGCAAGGCCAACGAAGCCGGCGTCAGCTTCCTGATCATCGAGCACAATGTCGAGTTCATCACCGGGCTCTGCGATCGCGTCGTCGTCTTCGACCAGGGCCGCAAGCTGACCGAAGGCCCGCCGGCCGAGGTGCATGGCGATCCGCGCGTGCTCGACGCCTATCTCGGCATCGACGAGCACGGCGATCACGTGGCGGAGGCGTCGTGACCCCGGCGCTGGAGATCATGGGGCTGACCGCGGGCTATGGCGAGGTGCCGATCGTCCGCGACTTCTCGACCAGGCTGGCGCCCGGCAGCATCACTACGCTCATCGGCGGCAACGGCGCCGGCAAATCGACCTTGCTGCGCGCCGTCTACGGCACCAACCGCATCTTCGCCGGGCACATCGTCTTCAAGGGCGAGGAGATCGAGCGGCTGGCGCCGTGGGACCGGCTCGCGCGCGGCATCGGCTTCGTACCGCAGGGCCGTTGCAATTTTCCGCTGATGAGCGTCGGCGAGAACCTCAAGATGGGCGGCTACAGCCTGGCGGCGCGCGGGCGGCGCGCGGCGATCGAGCGCGTCACCGCCATGTTCCCCATGCTGCGGCGCAAATGGCCGGTCCAGGCCGGCAATCTCTCCGGCGGAGAGCAGCAGATTCTCGAGACCGCGATGGTGCTGCTGACCAGCCCGTCGCTGCTGCTGCTCGACGAGCCGTCGCTCGGGCTCTCGCCCAAGATGCAGAACGAGGTTTTCGCCACCGTGCGCGCGATCGCCGCGGCCGGCGTCACCGTGCTCATCGTCGAGCAGAACGTGCACGGCGCGCTCCTCGTCTCCGACCGGGCGATCGTCATGGAGCTCGGCCGCAAGTTCCTGGAAGGCCCGGCTTCGGCCGTGCGCAACGATCCGCGCATCCGCGAGGCCTATCTCGGCGGCAACATCAAGGAGGTGGCGGCAGGATGAGCCCGGCGTGTCTCGCCGTCGATA